>JACIWW010000030.1 GCA_014360905.1 Chloroflexota bacterium | reverse complement strand
GCCAGACCCTTCATCGCTAGCACTTTGGTGATCGCCGCAGTCAGCGTCGTCTTGCCGTGGTCCACGTGCCCAATCGTGCCTACGTTCACGTGCGGCTTGGTCCGCTCAAATTTTCTCTTGGCCATATGAACACTCTCCTTTCCACAATGAAACGTTGAATGCAAACTTGATTATTATACACAAAAACCGAATTTAGGCAAATTTTATTTTCCTAAGGCAAAACGTCCGGCCCGATTTTATAGCCTCCTATCAGCTCCTGAAGCCGGGCCTCCGGCAACTCCGCATAATGGTCAAACTCCATGGTAAATGTGCCCCGCCCTTGCGTCATGGAGCGCAGGTCAGTGGCGTATCCAAACATCTCCTCCAATGGCACCGTAGCACGCACCGCTTGGAAGCCGTCTTCACGCAAATCCATGCTCTCAATGTGCGCCCGGCGTGCATTCAGATCACCGATGATTTCTCCCACAAATTCCTCTGGAGCCACCACTTCCACACGCATAATCGGCTCCATCAGAGTCGGTGCCGCTTGCGTGATCCCTTTGCGCATAGCAATGGAAGCGGCTGCCTTAAAAGCCGGTTCCGACGAGTTTTCCACGTCGTAAGAGCCATCCACCAAGGAGACTTTCAAATCCACCAGCGGATACCCAGCGAGCACACCGCTTTCCATGGATTCACGCACGCCTTGTTCGACAGCACGCACATACTCCTCGGGTATTTTACCCGGAGCCAGACGATTCTCGAAGGCAAAGCCTGAGCCACGTGGAAGCGGCTCCAGTTCCAGCCATACATGACCATACTGCCCGCGCCCCATTGCCTGGCGCACAAAACGCCCTTCGACCCGTACCGGCCGTGTAATAGTCTCGCGATAAGAGACCTGGGGTTTGCCCACATTGGCTTGGACCCGGAACTCGCGCAACATGCGCTCAACGAGCACTTCCAGGTGCAGTTCGCCCATGCCGGAGATAAGCGTTTGGCCTGTCTCTTCATCCATTCGGACTTTGAATGTTGGATCCTCCTCGGCCAGGCGCTGCAAGGCATCGCTGAGCTTGTCCTGGTCAGCCTTTGTGCGGGGTTCGACCACCACAGAAATGACCGGCTCGGGAAACTTGATAGATTCGAGCACAATGGGATGCTGCAGATCGCAGATCGTATCCCCGGTGAACGTGAAGCGAAAGCCCACGACCGCACCAATGTCTCCCGCGCGGATGACATCAATGTCCTCGCGTTGATTAGCATGCATGCGCAGCAGCCGGCCTACTCGTTCTTTGCGCGCTTTGGTGGCATTCAGAACCGGCTTAGCACCCGTAAGAACGCCCGAATAAACCCGCACATAGGCAAGGCGCCCTGCAAAAGGGTCGGACACAATTTTGAAGGTGAGAGCAGCCAGGGGAGCATCTTCTCTAGCGGGGCGGGTTTCTTCACGCTGAGTATATGGATTGATGCCTGTTATCGGCGGGATATCTACTGGGGAGGGAAGATAATCAACGATTGCATCTAACAAAGGCTGAACCCCCTTGTTCCGTAGCGCTGCCCCGCACAAAACCGGGATCAATTCACTGTGTATGGTTGCCCGCCGTAGCGCTATCCGCAGCTCCTGAGCGGTGATTGCTTCGCCCTCGAGATATTTTGTTGTCAAGGTCTCATCTGTTTCGACAATACGTTCGATCAGAACTTCGCGCCAATGCTGAGCCTCATCGTGCAACTCAGGAGGGACTTCTTGTATCTGCAGCACCGTCCCTAGCTCATCGGCCCACGTAATAGCTTTGTTTTCAATCAAATCCACAACGCCCGCGAACGAAGCTTCGCGGCCAATTGGCAATTGCAACACGACCGGCCGAGCGCGTAGTTGCTCGCGGATCATGTCAACCGTGCGCCAGAAATTGGCGCCGATGCGATCCATCTTGTTAACGAAGCAGATGCGCGGGACTCCAAAGCGATTGGCCTGATGCCACACTGTTTCGGACTGTGGCTCGACCCCAGCCACCGCATCCAAAACAACTACCCCGCCATCCAACACGCGTAGACTGCGTTGTACTTCGGCCGTGAAATCTATGTGGCCTGGAGTATCAATAATGTTAATCTGACAATCGCGCCAGTAGCAGGTGATGGCCGCAGCCGTAATCGTGATACCACGTTCGCGTTCCTGCTCCATCCAATCGGTCACCGTAGTACCGTTGTCCACATTCCCCAAACGGTAAGTACGGCCTGTATAGAACAGGATGCGTTCCGTTGTCGTCGTCTTGCCTGCATCTATATGGGCAATAATGCCTATGTTTCTTGTCCGTTCTAATGGGACTGCGCCGGACATAGGTTTCTCCGACTAGAATACGCGGTACACGAGATATCATCTACTGCGTCTGCGCTCCACCCCAATTCTTACCAGCGATAGTGGGCAAAGGCGCGGTTGGCCTCTGCCATTTTGTGCGTATCCTCGCGCTTTTTAATCGTGTTGCCAATACCCTTCGCAGCATCCATCAGTTCATCAGCCAGTTTCTCGGCCATGGACTTGCCAGGGCGTGCACGAGCCGACTGGATCAACCAGCGCATGGCCAGCGCTACACTACGGTATTCCGGTACCTCTACGGGCACCTGATAGGTAGCTCCACCCACGCGACGAGGTTTTACTTCCAACACAGGCATTGCATTCTTGACCGCTTGCTCGAACGTTTCCAATGGGTTTTTGTGCGTACGTTGTTCAATGATTTCACAGCAGTCATAGAAAATGCGCTGTGCAAGACTTTTCTTGCCACGTTGCATCAACTTGTTGATGAATTGGGCTACCATCACTTTTCCATATTTGGGATCAGGGTCTATCTCACGCCTGACCACTCGGCCATGTCTTGGCATATCCTACTCCTCTACAGCAATTACCGAAAAGAGTCCAATAATTCCTCAAGCCCGTCACTGTGCGCACAGCAAAACAACCCGCCCCACGAACCGGACGGCGTCCCTTGCTCAGAACAGTGCACAGCGACGGCAGTCGTCCGGCTAGGCAGTCTTGGGGCGCTTGGCGCCGTACTTCGAGCGGGCCTTCTGCCGGTTCTCGACCCCTGCCGAATCCAGAGCGCCGCGTACGATGTGATAGCGCACACCGGGCAAGTCCTTGACCCGGCCTCCGCGCACGAGCACCACCGAGTGTTCCTGCAGGTTATGACCCTCGCCGGGAATGTATGCCGTGACTTCAATGCCATTCGTCAGACGAACCCTGGCGATTTTGCGCAGCGCCGAGTTGGGCTTCTTCGGCGTCATGGTCTTGACCTGCGTGCATACCCCGCGCTTCTGAGGCGAGCCTTTGCCACGGATGACCCTGCCCTTCAGCGCGTTCCGTGTGAAACGCAGCGCCGGAGCCTTTGTTTTCTTTTGGATGGGCTTGCGCCCTTTACGTACTAACTGATTGATGGTCGGCAACTTATCCTCCCGTCCTATTGAACCCTGTGCCACTTCTAGGCACAATATACCGAGGCCGTCCTTGCGGGAACAGCGCCTCGGTATCTTGTCTCTTCCAGTACAATGTCTGTGTTAAGACTTTTCCTGAGGTATTTAACCTACAAAATTTTAGTATAAACAAAATCATCGAATTTGTCAATTCAATGGGGTGTGTGAATACTTACCCCACACGCGGGCGCCGGGCAAAGCCAGGTAGGCCCAGCCCCAATCCCAGTTTGGGCAATATTTCCTCGCTCTCCTCACGGCCAAACTGGACCAACTCACCATTCTCGTTCAAGACCTGCACGGACAGGGCCAGACCCTGCAACTCCTTAACCAGCACGCGGAAGGACTCGGGCACACTCGGTTCCTGGATGCGCTCCCCTTTCACAATGGCCTCGTAGGCTTTGACGCGGCTGGTCACGTCATCCGACTTGACCGTCAGCATCTCTTGCAGAGTATGCGCAGCGCCATATGCTTCCAAAGCCCACACTTCCATCTCGCCAAAGCGCTGTCCTCCCTGCTGTGCCTTACCACCCAAAGGTTGCTGCGTCACCAGTGAGTAAGGTCCTGTGGAACGGGCATGAACCTTATCCTCCACCAAGTGCGCTAGTTTCATCATGTAAATGATGCCCACCGTCACCGGACGATCAAACGGCTCACCTGTTTTCCCATCGTACAGGATCATCTTGCCCGAAATAGGCAAAGGCAACTTGTGTTGCGTGCCAATGCGCCTGGCTTCTGCCTCCAAGTCTTGATCCGCGATGTGGGAAGCATCGTATCCTAGGTCCTTCAGCCACAAGCGCAAGCAGGCAGCTATTGCCTTCTTGTTGATAGCGGAGTTTTCCTCCGGGCTGACCGACTTGCCGTTTTCCACGCAGAGTTCGTCCAAATCATAGCCTTGCTCTGCCAGCCATTGCCGCAGCCAGGCCCACCGCGCGCGCGTATAGTCACGGAGCAACTCCTCAAGATCATGGATTTCTCCTGGCAGATGCTCGCGCAAATAAATCTGTTGCGCCTCCCAATCGTCCTCTAGGCTTTCGCCATCTATGCCCATCTCGTTAAACCAAGGCCACACCCTTTGGTTCAGTTCACGCCAGGCCCTGTCCATCATCCAGGCACGCGCCAGCTCAGCCGAAATTTCTTCCTCATCAGCACCGTCAAAGACCGGGGAGATCGTGCGAAAGCCAAGGCGATGCGCCGTCCAACCCAGATGCGTCTCCAGAATCTGCCCCACATTCATACGGGCGGGTACACCCAGCGGGTTCAGGATAATGTCCACGGGAGTACCATCCTCCAGATAGGGCATGTCTTCGACAGGCACAATGCGGGAAATCACACCTTTGTTCCCATGTCGCCCAGCCATCTTATCCCCTTCGCTGATTTTGCGTTGCTGGGCTATGCTGACACGCACCAGTTTATCCACGCCCGCGGACATATCCCGATGCTCATCCCGGGAAAAGACTTTGATGTCCACCACCTTGCCCCGCTCACCATGGGGCAGACGCAAGGAAGAATCCTTGACCTCCCAAGCCTTTTCACCAAAAATGGCTCGGAGCAATTTTTCCTCAGGGCTCAATTCCGTCTCGCCCTTTGGCGTTATCTTGCCCACCAGGATATCACCGGGGCCAACTTCCGCTCCGATGTGAATGATGCCATCTTCGTCCAGATTGCGCAGAGCATCCTCACCTACATTGGGGATGTCGCGGGTAATCTCCTCTGGCCCCAACTTGGTATCGCGGGCTTCTACTTCATGCTTCTCGATATGGATGGAGGTAAACTTGTCCTTGCGCACAAGGTCTTCGCTGATGAGAACAGCGTCCTCATAGTTCCCTCCTTCCCAAGATAGGAAAGCCACCAGGACGTTCTGACCCAAAGCCAGCTCTCCCTGGTCGGTTGAGGAAGAGTCCGCGATAGGTTGACCGCGCTTGACAATATCCCCTTTGGATACAATGGGGCGTTGATCCAGGCATGTGCTCTGATTGGAGCGGTTATAACGGCGCAGGTTGTATGTCTTCAGACCTTGTGGCGTGCGTATGACGATGGCGCGTCCGGTAACGCTGACCACCTCGCCATCCTCTTGAGCGATGACTACCTGTCCAGAATCCAGCGCGGCTTGCTTTTCCATGCCGGTTGCCACCAGCGGCACCTCGGGTTGCAACAGCGGTACAGCCTGCCTCTGCATGTTCGAACCCATGAGGGCTCGGTTAGCATCATCGTGTTCCAAGAAAGGAATCAATGCAGCGGAGACGCTCACGATTTGCTTCGGCGATACATCCATGTACTCTACCCTGTCCGCCGACTCGATCAGGAAGCGTTGGTTGTAGCGCACCGAAACGCGTTTGTCCACAAAGTGGCCGTGTTCATCTAGCCGGGTGCCGGCCTGGGCGATGATGTGCTGATCTTCTTCATCGGCAGTGAGGTACACCACTTGGTCGGTAACCTCTGGCACGATGGGGATCTCTTGCAAAGGCAGAGACTCGAGCTGCAGCGCCAGTTCTTCATCAATCTCCGTACCCGCACGGGCGATGACTTCGCCGCTATTTGGATCTACGATCTGTTCGCGCAGCACCTTGCCCAGCATCACCTCGCGCTGATTAGGCACAAAGCGCCGTACCACGCGGTAGGGCGTCTCGATAAAGCCATATTCATTGACACGAGCATAGGTGGACAACGACCCAATCAAACCAATATTCGGACCTTCGGGCGTTTCGATAGGGCAGATGCGTCCATAGTGACTGTGGTGTACATCGCGCACATCGAAACCCGCGCGTTCACGGCGCAACCCACCAGGACCAAGGGCTGACAAACGACGTTTGTGCGTCAACTCGGCCAAAGGATTGGTCTGGTCCATGAACTGCGAAAGCTGACTGCCGCCAAAGAACTCGCGCAGCACGGCAATCACGGGACGGATGTTGATCAGAGCAGCAGGCGTCAGTTGTTCAGGGCCACGCGTGCTCATGCGGTCGCGGATCATGCGCTCCATGCGCAGGAGACCGATGCGTAACTGGTTTTGAATCAGCTCACCAACTGTCTTGATCCTGCGATTCCCCAGGTGATCAATGTCGTCTGGATCTGCCACACCATTGTTGACTAGGATCATGCGCTCTACGATCTTGACCAGGTCTAGTTTAGTCAGAGTGCGCGTTTGCATCGGTATATCGAGCTGCAAACGGCGGTTCAGTTTGTAGCGTCCCACTTTGCCCAGGTCATAGCGTCGAGCATTGAACAGCAATGCTTCTAGGTAATTTCGAGCGTTCTCAAAAGTCGGCGGATCGCCAGGGCGCATTTTTCGGTAAAACTCTTCTAATGCCGAACGGGTATCCTTGGTTGGATCGCGTTCGATAGTTTTGGCCAGGTAGGAGTGCTCACTGGAGGTATCCATCGCCGCAAAGAGTTGAAGCAGTTCCTCATCCGTGCCCTCACGAATGAGTTCATCCCCTTCCACACCATGAATCGCGCCAGTCGCTCTGAGCAATACCGTGATGGGGAGCTTGCGCTTGCGGTCCACTTTGACCGAGAGCACATCCCGCCTACTGGTGTCGCATTCCAGCCAGGCACCGCGGTTGGGGATTAGCTTGGCCATGCACAAACGGCGGCCAGTGACATGATCCTCTTCTACCGTAAAATAGGCTCCCGGCGAGCGAATGAGCTGGCTCACGACTACTCGCTCTGCCCCGTTGATGACAAAGGTCCCTTGCGGCGTCATCAACGGGAAGTCGCCCAGATAGACATTCTGCTCCGTGATTTCGCCACCCGCTGCGTTGTTCTTCAGGCGCACGCGGACGTACAAAGGAGCCGCCAAGGTCATGTCACGAGCACGGCACTCTTCCTCGCTGTACTTTGGTTCCTCGAACCAGTAATCCAAGAAGTACATTTCGAGGTCTCCGCCATAGCTGACAATGGGCGAAATTTCCTCGAAAAGCTCAGCTAGCCCCTCTTTCTTAAACCACTCGTACGAGTTCAATTGAATCTCAACGAGGTTGGGCAGCGGATACACTTCTGGAATGCGTGCGTAGGACTTTATATTATTGAGACCGAGGTCACCACAGCCTTGCACCACAGGCGCGGCAGTTGTTGTCATTTGACCTTATCTCCTTAGTTCACATCTAAAAACATCCAACATTCACACCGAAAAAATAGAATTGCCCCCATTGCTGACGACACAAGCGTCTCGATCATCAACAAAGTCAATCAGTTTGCATGGAGGCTTCTATTATATTTTGGCCGTATAAATGCCAAATTTTAATTTTACATGGATTTTCAAAATTGTCAAATTTTGCGAATAGCGTGCAAAAGATGCAGCCCAACCTGTTGCCACTTTTAGAGTCGGGAAATGAACTCCTGAAGCTGGGAGGGGAAGTCCTCTGCGAGGATGCGCTGAGCTTGAAAAGCATAGACCGCCTTTGGAGTCTTGTCACAAACCTGCTCCATCTGCTGGAAAACCCTTGGCGCTGGATTTGGATCCAACCCTGTGGAGAAGAAAGCGACCTCTTTGCACCTGCTGCTATATTGACGAAGATACGCTCGCACCGGCGCCGAGAGCGACGAGGCATAGACCGGTGTGCCAATGACCACCAAGTCATAGTCCGCCGGGTCGTGCTGCGCTGCCTTAATGGGCACGGTACGATTGGTGAGGGCATGAAAAACAACAAACCCCATGTTCAAAAAGTTACGCAAGCCCTTACCCCGGATGTCCACAGGTCGTGGATTGACTTCTTGAATTTCCTCGACCGCGGCGGACAATCTTTCTGCAATAGCCTGCCCCACCTTCTTTGTGTTTCCAGACGATGAATGGAATACGACCAGTACTTTCTTGCCGCTCATATTGCCCTTTCTTCCCGATGATCTCGAGATAGCGGAGATGAATAGTCAACTGCTTGTTTGGCGAGATAATTCGTCGCTGCACCAAGTATACAGAAAGTAGTGTAAAAGACCAAATGATATGGGAGAGGGAGCGAAGCAAAAGCACGCTAGAGTTCACAGAGGCAACTCGTATGTCGCCAGATATATCACCGCCGAGAGCGCCGAGTACGCGGAGCATATCATGATTCACTCGGTGTTCTCAGCGGTACATGATCTGAACATGGAAGCCCACGCTGCCATTCTGCAGAAGCGGTTCTCATGCCGTCATACTACGTGTCCATCAGCAAAGCGTGTATCTTTTTCTGCAGAGTGGCGGCATCCAACGGCTGTTGGACTACCTCGTCAACTCCTTTCTCCGAAAGGCGCTGCAGATCCTCTGACTCATCTGCATCCACAATAGCCAACAGCTTAATGTGCGCACGAGCGGGATTTTGCCTCAGCCAATGTCGCATCTCCGTTCCATCCAGACCGAGATGCCTTAGATCGAGTATGATCAGGTCAGGTTTCAGAGCAACGATCTGGCAACGGGCCTCGCTCCAGTTACGCACGGAAAAGACCTGAAGGACTACGCTCATCTGGCAGAGGGTGCGCACGAGGGACTCGGTGATTTCATCCTCAGCGCTGATCACCAGAATGCGCTTGGGATTCCCCTTGACCCGAAAGTAAAAGCCGTCAATGGGCATGCCGTGTATCCGCAGGAAGGCTTGAAATTCCTGGAAGGGCACAAAAAGTTGGCCGTCGGCGGTCTGACATGCCTCGAGTTTTCCTTGCTGTATCCATTTCAGCACTGTGAATTGGCTGACACGACAGTACTGTGCTACATCTCTGATGGTAAGAGAGTTCGACTTCACTCAGATCCTCCTCCCTGTTCGCGATATCCAATCATCATTCCCTGGCTAAGGGTGGCCAATGCATCTGTGCGCTGCAAAGAGTATTCAGAAGCAGACAACAACGGTTGCTCTCACCTCGCTCCAATGCCTGGAGTGAAAACTGCCCTGTCCATTGGGCAACTCGTTTCCGCAGAGAGTCAGGCAACTCATAGTGTACGAAAACAATCGGCATTGTTAGTGAATGGAACATGAAAGAAGTGGGGAAATTGTATAAAAAGATGAAGCGGGGACTGAACCTAGAACTAAGCTAGGCGAGCTCCCACCCCCTGGCATGTAGCGTGGGAGCTCGTTCCGAGGTTTTCTAGCGGGTGACGAATTAATCTACTTAGGCTCGTATCTCCTGCCTCTGAAAGAGCACGTAGCCTAAGGCAAAGAGCAGAATAGGGGCTGCGATCAATCCCGTCAATTGCGGCCAGATAAGCAGCAAGCTCTGATGGAGGGGCAACGTCGAGCCCAAGATAGCACCTTGGAGTTGGATGGGCAGGATCAGACCGACGGAACGCACCGAGGGATGCATCAGGGCGAGCATGATCTCGGTGTAGAGTGTGTTGGGTGACAATCGGCTGAGTGCCAACTCCAACTGTGCTTGGGCCAAGAATTCACTGGCAAAACCGTACTGCACCGGCTGCAAAGTCTGCGCCAGCAAGCTCGCAATGATGCTCCAGAAAATCATGAAGAAGAGCCACACTGCAATGGAAGCCAACGCTGCCGTCGCCGGTTGACGAAAGACGATGGAGAACACCAATGCCAATGCTAGCCAGATGCCGCCGAAGAAAATGGAGGCCAGCAAGAACCAGAGACTGCGCGCCACTTCTTCTCCGCTGGGCGGTACTCCTAACCCTACGATGCCCAGGCCGATGATCAACAGCCAGATCGCAGTGAGAATCAAGGCTAGAGTGAAGAGCCCAGCCAGGAACTTGCCCAGCAGCAATGCATCCCGGTAGATGGTTGAGCCAGAACGCGCGACATCGTCCGCCGGTTGAATTCGCTGTTGACTGCATCGAACGCTAAGGCAATAGCGACAAGTGGCACCAGAAACCCGAGAAAACCAACAAAAGCGGGAAGTGGTTCGTACTCAGTCGTGAACAGCCTGAGCAGCAGGAACGGATCCTCGCCTACAGTGGTGCGCAGATTCATCGTGGCGGCATACACCGTGCCTGCCGCAGTCACCAGCATCAGTATTTCCAGAATGCGCATGCGCGCACTGGTCAGGTGGTCAGCCATTTCTTTGGCAACGACTGCCCACAGTCCTGTCCAGGGCGATCCCTCGCGGATTGCTTCAGTTCTTTGCTCCTTCAGCCGCAGCGACATGTTCTACCTCCTCGAAGTAGCGGGCATAGATGTCATCCAGGCTTGGCGCTTCTACGTCCAAGGATAACAGCCGTCCGCCAGCGGTCACGACAGCATTGGCCGCTTCGGCACGCACATCGTTCCTAGCAGCCACCTGGTAGCGGCTATGATTGTCTTGCCTAACTTCGACCACATCAGAGAGGCGTCGTAGGGCTTCCAGCAATGCAGCGGGCGGGCCATCGGTCTGCAAATGGACACGGTAGGCGCTGCCAAGCACCTGCTGTGCTAGAGATGTACTTATTTGACAGGGTAGGCGAATAGGTATACATTTCGAGGCTAGAAACTAGCAATGCGGTTTCTCAACTACTGGGAGGTACTATGGAATACAAATTCCTGAAGTGCTTGGGGTTGCTCCTAGCGGCATTGCTTATAGCTGGCTGTAGCGCACCTGCCGCACCTGGTTCCACAGCCACCTCCCCCACAGCAACTCCTAGGCCAACAGCAACTCTTGTCACGCCTTCGCCTACGCCGAGCGGCGAGGTTCCCATGGGATTCACGGCAGACGGTGCACCTTACCGGGGCAATCCCAATGCACCGGTGACGTTGCTCGAGTACGGAGAATTCCTTTGACCATATTGTGCCCGTCATGCCATCCAGACGGGTCCGCTTCTGTATGAAGCATACATTGCCACTGGCAAGGTCAAGCAAGTCTTCCGCAATTACTTGGTCCATCCCAAAGCACAAAAGGCTTCTGAAGCAGCACTATGCGCTGCCCGGCAAAGCGTTGCTGCTTTTTGGGCTATGCACGATCTGCTCTTTTCACGGATGCAGGAATGGAACGAATTGCCAGATGCGACCACCCGCTTTGTGGAGTATGCTACCGAGCTAGGTCTCGATGCAGAGGCTTTTGCAGCGTGTCTGGAGTCGGGGGAGACGGCAGCTCAAGTCCAGACGGAAACGGAGCAGGGTCTAGCCATGGGAGTCACAGGAATCCCTGCCTTTTTCATCAACGACTGGTTTCTGTCTGGTGCCAAATCCTTTGCGACATTCCAACAGGTGATCGAAGCAGCGCTGCGCAACGAGCATCCAGTGCCAACTCCTGTGCCCTTTGCTGCCAATCCAGAGCACCCAGGCTATACCTACAGCGGCGATATTACCCTGGGTGCACCCGAGGCGCCCCTGTTGTTGCTCGAGTTCGTTGATTTTGCAAGCGAGACGAATTACCGCTATTTTTTGGAAACCTGGCCCAAACTGAAGAAATACGTGGACGCAGGCAAGGTACGGGTGGTGGTCAAGCATTTTCCGGAGACGGATCAAGCGTACAGAGCAGCCGAGGTAGCGGAATGCGCTGGGGAGCAGGGAGCTTTCTGGGCCATGCACGATCTGCTTTTCCAGCGGCAGCAGGAATGGAACCACGCCGAGGATTTCCTACCGTTGTTGAAAGGGTATGCGACTGAATTGGGGCTGAATGCGGATGCTTTCTCCGCTTGTCTAGACGAAGGACAGATGCGGGCTAAGGTGGAACAGGATGTCATGATTGCACAATGGAACCAATTGCCGCCTGCACCGCAGTTTGTGCTCATACGGGGGAGTCAGAGTTACCTCGTGCTCCTAGAAGAATTGTTGGAAGCAATGGATTCTTTGACACAATAGTCAAAACCCCAAGGCTTCTTGAGGCCTTGGGGTTTTTGGTTTCTTCCGCTGCCATGTGAGGAGGCCGAACGGGTCTCCTTGCGGGCTTCTCCATGCGACAAGGTGCTAGTTCAGAATATAGCCGTGTCGTCCCACAGTGCGGATGTAGCGGGGTTGAGCGCTATTCGGCTCGATTTTATCCCGGATATTCTTAATATGTGCGCGCACAAGATCGCTAGAGCCAATGCCTGGGGGATAACCCCACACCTCGCGCAAGAGCCTCTCCGACGAGAATACCTGTCCAGGACGGCTCATCATATAGTACAGCAATTCGAACTCCACGGGCGTGAGCAACACGGTCTTCTCCGGAGTACTGAGGCGAAACGAATGACAATCCAGGCGCAAATTGCCTACCACTAACTCGCGAGGCTGAGACTTAGGCCAGGTTGGCGATGCCCGCCGCAACAGCGCGCGCACGCGCATGAGCAGTTCGCGGACATCGAACGGCTTGGTGAGATAATCGTCAGCGCCAGCATAAAAGGCTACTGCCTTATCTGTGATGTCCTGTTTGCCGGTTAAAAAGAGAATAGGCAGATCCGAGAGGCCTGGGGTAGCACGCAGCGATTTGCACAACTCAATACCATCTATCCCTGGCATTAAGATATCTAGAATCACCAAATCAGGTCTTTCCCGTTCCGCGCATTGCAGGGCTTCCACGCCGTTATAGGCCACGGAAACTTGATAGCCTTCGGATAACAAGGCGCGTTTGCACAGATTCGCCACTTCGACGTGGTCATCTACAACCAGTATCCGCTTGCTATTCTGCATCACGAACCTCCTCTCCTGTGTGATCCTGGCTGATTGACCGCACACGGGCAAGATATTGCCACAATTGTAGCCAAAGACGCTTTCTTCCTCAAATCCCTTTACGAAACGGCTCAAAACACGCTCACTAAGGAAGACGTGAAATATAACGAATAGTAGCGCCGCCCCGTGCGCATTCCTGCTTAACTGACAGCACTCTCTCACTACGTGCCAATCCCTGGCGTAGGAAAAACGCGATCATGGCACGGTATTCTTCCTCAGATTCGTAGACGAAGCAAATATGCTTGGCCTGGTGCGAGTTCTGGCAGCGCTGCCGAGTTCCAAGGATATATTCTCCCTGATGGAGTGCTTTTATCTACATCTGCTAGGATGTTGATCTGTTTAGTATGCACAGCCCAGTGCGTCCGTAGGACTGTAGCACAGCCAGGCAATTTGGCCTACATGAGGAGAGCGTCGCCGTGCTCACCCATCGGCTGCCCACGGATGCCCACTTCTGGCACTGCACGCGCCGCTATTTCGGCCATGCGCTGCATCAAGTCCTGAGAAGGAGGACCGACAGGGGCGTTCTCGCCCCAACCAACCGTCGGCCCGGGGCGGAAATACTGCAAGTAATACCTCTTGGCGCCTGCGATAAGTTGCACAATGGCTTGCACATCTGACAAATCCACCAGACCAGGGACTACTGTCGTGCGGAATTCGTGCTCGATGTCCGAACGGAGGAGGAGTTGGATGGATTGCAACAGACGCATTGCATCCACCACCACACCCGCAGCCTGCTCATATTTTGCTAGGCTACTTTTGATATCCATCGCCACATAGTCCACCAAACTCCGTTGTAGGCATTCGCTCAACACATCCGGCCGGTAACCGTTGGTATCCAGCTTGATAGCCAGTCCCAATCGGCGGACTTGGGACAGGAAGGCAGGCAAATCTGGCTGCAGAGTGGGTTCACCGCCAGTGATGACGACGCCGTCAACAAATCCGCGCCGTGCCTCCAGTTCTTGCAGCACCTGGGCTGGCTCGAGGTCGGGCAACTGGGCGGGACGCAACACCAAATCTACGTTGTAGCAATAAGGACAACGGAAGTTGCAGGCACCGACATACAGGACGGTGGAGATGTGCTCAGGGTATTCGATTAGGGAAGTGGGTAAAACTGCTTTTATGTCCACACAACTTACGGCATGATCGTGAGTAACGAGTGGAGAGCGATGAGTGTTTCACAGTGGCTAAAAAGCACTCATCACCCAAACAACACGGGAAACGAAGTTCCTTTAGCAGCCCTCAATGATTTTCCAGCGCAGTTATCTCTGGCAATACATACGTTTTGCGCTCAGCGAATTCCTGCTGCTTGCCTTTATTCCAGTTCTGTACGGGACGCAAATAGCCCACGATGCGCGAATAGACTTCACATGGCACCCGCTTCTTTGGCTCGGGTGTCTTCTCCTCTCTATCGTTTGCCATATCTTCTATTAGCCTCCATCAATGTCATTGCTAGAGCGAAGTAGACATCAAGCGCACACCACGCCCCAGCGCTCCAACTCGGCAGCGGTGTGTTCATACGGACAATAGCGATGGGCACCGGGCAGATACCCATGCACGGGACAAATGCTGAATGTGGGCGTCAGCGTAAAGTAAGGCATATGGTAACGCTCCGCTATGCGCCGCACAAGCAGCCGCGCCTGGCGCCAGTCATCTATCTGCTCACCAAGAAAAGCATGGAAAACCGTTCCGCCGGTATACAAAGTCTGCAGTTCATCCTGATGCTCCAGCGCTTCGAACAAGTCATCGGTAAACCCAACCGGCAGATGTGTGGAATTGGTATAGTAGGGTGTCTCGGTTGTCCCAGCAGTAATGATATCCGGATATTGCTTGCGGTCTGCTTTGGCCAGACGGTAACTGGCGCTCTCTGCCGGCGTGGCTTCCAAATTGTACAGATGCCCCGTTTCACTCTGAAAGTCCTGGAGCTTTTGGCGCATGAACCGCAGCACGCGGATGGCCAGATCCCGCCCTTCCGGATGCCCTATCCCCACGCCCAAAAAATTGAGGCAACACTCGTTCATGCCCACGATGCCAATAGTGGAGAAATGATTGGCCCAATAGGAACCAAAGTGCTCGTACACCGGTTGCAAATAGTACCTGCTGTACGGATAGAGACCCTGTTCGGTGTGCCGCACCAGCACTTTCCGCTTGATTTCCAGCGAAGTGCGGGCGACCTCCATGACATGGGCGAGACGATAGAACAGATCATCCTCGCTTGTGGCACGGTAGCCAATGCGCGGCAAGTTGATGGTCACCACACCGATGCTGCCAGTGAGCGGATTGGCACCGAAAAGTCCCCCGCCCCGCTTGCGTAACTCCCGGTTGTCAAGTCGCAGGCGACAACACATGGAGCGCGCATCTTCCGGCTTCAGGTCGCTGTTGATAAAGTTGGCGAAGTAAGGAATGCCATACTTGGCCGTCACGCGCCATAGTGGTTCGAGCACTGGATTATCCCAGTCGAAATCCTTCGCGATATTGTAGGTCGGGATGGGAAAAGTGAATACGCGTCCTCGGGCATCACCTTCCAACAGTACCTCGGCAAAGGCACGGTTGATGAGGCCCATCTCGTGCTGGAAATCGCCATAGTTTTCGGAGCCAAGCCTACCCCCCACAATAACAGGCGCGTCTGCCAAGGTACTGGGCGGAGTGAGGTCCAGGGTAACGTTGGTGAAGGGAGTCTGAAAACCTACCCGTGTAGGCACATTGATATTGAAGACAAATTCTTGCATGGCCTGCTTCACAGCAGGGTACGAGAGGTCATCATAGCGCACAAAGGGCGCCAGGAGTGTATCGAAATTGGAGATGGCCTGCGCCCCTGCAGATTCACCTTGTACAGTGTAGAAAAAGTTGATCAATTGCCCCAGAGCAGTACGCAGATGCTTGGGCGGTTTGCTTTCCAGTTTTGCTGGTACTCCACCAAACCCTCTGAGCAATAGATCCTGCATGTCCCAACCACAGCAATAGGTTGCCAACATGCCCAGGTCGTGGATGTGAAAGTCTCCCTCCAGATGGTACTGGCGCACCTCCAAAGGATAGATCTTGTCCAACCAGTACTTAGCCGCGATGCTCGATGCTATGTAAAAGTTCAATCCCTGCAGCGAATAATTCATATTGGCGTTCTCGTTGACCCGCCAATCGACCCGATCAATGTAATCGTCCACCAGTTTCATGCCATCCAGCAAAAGCCGGGAAGTGTCGCGTACCTGGGAGCGTTGCTGGCGGTACAGGATATAGGCCTTGGCGACCTTGACCTCACCGGCCAGGATCAACACTTCTTCCACGATGTCCTGTATCTGCTCTACATGAGGGCAAGCATCGGAGCCAAAGCGCTGCACTAGGAGCTCGACAACCTGCTGCGAGAGTGCTTGAACACGCTCCTTGGGCTCACCCAAGCCAACAGCTTTGAATGCGCGCAGTATCGCAGCATCGATGCGTTTCTGGTCGAAGACGACAATACGCCCATCTCTTTTTTGCACAAAGGCAATGCCAGTAGTGGCTTGTTGGTCCTCTTGTACTGCTGAGTCAGCTATATCCATCATCGCTTCTCCGTATCCCCAATTCTTCTCCACCTCTGGGAATATCTGTCATTGTTGTGGCGTTCGCCTGGTGCGTTTGCTCTCTTTCGCTGCATCAGGCTCACCGCGCTGCTTCCATTTCTTGAACTCCTTGATCTCTTCCACCAGCCCATCAACATCCTTGAAGCGTCGGTAGACGGAGGCAAAGCGCACGTAGGCAACGTCATCGAGATCGCGCAAACGCTCCATGACCATCTCGCCAATGACCTTGCTCTCCACCTCAGCTTTGCCCAAGGCAAAGAGTTCGCTCTCGATATGGCTCACGAGTTTCTCAATCTGCTCCTCGGAGATAGGACGCTTAGCACAGGCTTTGTAGATGCCATGGTACAGTTTCTCACGATCGAATGGCTCACGGCGTCCATCGCGCTTGACGACAAAAAGGCTAACCGGAGAGAGACGCTCATAGGTAGTGAACCGTTGTCTGCACCGCGTGCACTCACGGCGTCTGCGGATCGTATTCCCCACCTCGCGGGTGTCAATGACGCGAGAATCACCTTCCTGACAATAGGGACAGCGCATTGTATTTCTCCTTCCAAGCATGATCGGTCTGCGGTGCGATCACCTAGCGCGCATATGGATACGCCTGCTGGCACTGGACGAGCACTATAGCCTTATCACACCGTACAGGAAATGAAAGAGAAAAACGGAGTGACTACTAGATGTAGTAGAGAAACTGCGATGTAGGGCTATATCTAGTAGCAAGCATGTAGTTTAGCATAGAATCAGCAGAATGGCAAGTGGAAAAGACTTAAAAATGGGGATTTTTTAAGATTTGTTCTGTCAATGAGTAACGAGTAGCTCGCTGCACAGCTCTTCCTGCTCCTTGCAGAACTTGCGAGCTGCTCCCCATGCAGCGTGAAATACGCCGCACGCAACACGTGGTACAAAACAGTAAGCCTACCTACCAGTTAAGCAGCGAGTAAGGGTAGCGACCCAGAAACGATCCCCTACTCGCTGCCTAACCTCTGATCTATCGCCGCCTCAAGAAGGCTGGAATGTCCAAGTCTTCGCTCTCGAAAGAACGCACTGGGAAGTCAATGGTCTTTCTGGAGTGGACTGCATATGGCTTGGCTTGGACACGCGCTTCGGCATTGAACCCAGTGGCAATAACGGTCAGTTGAATCTCGTCATCCATGCTCGGATCAATCACTGCGCCAAAGCGGATATTGGCCTCGCGGTCAGCGCGCTCCCGGATTACGGCAGCAGCCTCGTCCACTTCAAAGAGCGTGAGACTGGGGCCGCCACAGACATTGAACAATACGCCCTTTGCGCCATCAATAGTCACGTCCAGCAATGGACTGGAAATGGCTTGCTTTGCCGCCTCCACTGCGCGGTTATCCCCGCTAGCCCGGCCAATACCCATCAGTGCGGATCCGCCCTCTGCCATCACCGAACGCACATCGGCGAAATCCACATTGATCAGGCCAGGCACGGTGATGATTTCGGAGATGCCCTGTACCCCTTGCCGCAAGACGTCATCGGCCACGCGAAAAGCGGTTTCTATCGAGGCTTTCTTGTCCACAATCTGCAGCAGTCGATCGTTGGGCACGACGATTAGAGTGTGCACTTTTTCCTTGAGTTTGGCAATGCCTTCATCAGCCGCTTTGGCGCGTTGGACGCCCTCGAACGTAAACGGCCGGGTAACTACGCCAATGGTCAGCGCACCCAGCTCCCTGGCGATTTCCGCAATCACCGGACTGGCTCCTGTGCCCGTTCCACCACCCATGCCGGCGGTGATAAACACCATGTCGGAGCCCTTCAGGACTTCGTAGAGTTCATCGCGGGACTCTTCAGCCGCTTTGGCACCGATGGTGGGATTGCCACCAGAGCCGAGGCCGCGCGTCAATTTCTCGCCGATGCGCACACGCATTGGCGCCCGCGAGAGCATCAACGCCTGGGCATCTGTATTCACGGCAATGAAATCCACACCCTGCACGCCTGCTTCCAACATGCGGTTGACTGCATTGCATCCACCACCGCCAACGCCAGCGACCCTAATTTGAGCAAAATTCTCCAACTCTTCCCTTTTACCTACCATTTGTTTCTCTCCTTTTCAATGGGGTAAGAATGCCCTCAAAATATCTACAAATCGCTTGTATAAATCCGACCAACGACTTTCACGCTTTCTCAACCTCCTTTCGGACGGCTCGTGATGTAATCCCCACAGCAGCAATCCCACCGCTGTCGCATAAGCCGGACTACTGACCGTATCCGCTAGGCCACCGATGTCGCGTACGCGGCCAATTCTCACCGGCAGTTCCAACATTTCACGTCCCAGTTCCTTGAATCCCGGTAGTTCTGCCGTTCCCCCTGTAAGCACCACGCCGGCCGGCAGAAGACCCTCATAACCAGAGCGTTTGATTTCTTGCTGGATCATGGCGAACAATTCCTCCGCACGTGCCTCCAGTATCTTGACCAACTCCTGGCGCGGGACGACTTGCGCTTCACCCTCTCCAAAAACCTCCACCTGGATGACCTCTTCCGGGTCGATTGCCTCTGGCAGGACATGCCCATGCTGGATTTTCAACGCTTCGGCCGTGTTGAAGGACGTGCGCAGCCCGATGGCAATGTCGTTCGTGAAATTATTCCCTCCCACAGGCAAGACGACGCTATGCCAGATGCCACCATCCACAAAGATGGCGACATCCGTCGTTCCTCCACCAGCATCCACCAACACAACGCCGGTTTCGCGTTCTTCAGGTGTGAGCACTGCCTCACTGGAGGCCAAGGGTTGTAGAACCAGTTCATTGACCTGAATGCCATTGCTCTCTACGCATTGCACTAGGTTGCGTATGGCAGTCACTGCACCTGTGACAATGTGCGCTTCAACTTCCAGACGAAAGCCAGCCATGCCTACTGGATCCCGTACTCCTTCCTGCCCATCTAGGGTGAAACTGCGTGGGATCACGTGCACGATTTCCCGATTATGGGGCACGGCAATGGCCTGGGCAGCTTCCAATGCGCGTGCCACATCGTCCTCGGTAATGTAGCGCTCGCCACGCCCAACCGCTACCACACCCCGGCTGTTGACCGAAGAGATATGTTTGCCTGCTAGCCCAAGGTAGGCAGACTCGATGGTATAGCCAGAAACGCGTTCTGCCTTTTCGATAGAGGCGGCAATAGACTTGGATGCTTCTTCTACGTTCACCACGACGCCCTTGTTCAGCCCGTGAGAGGGAGCAACCCCTACACCCAGGATGCAGAGACGATCCTGCTCATCCAGTTCGCCAACCAACGTGCAGACCTTGGTCGTGCCTACATCAATTCCAACAATGGTTCTTTCCAATGCATACCTCCCATAGGCGTGCAGAGCGACCCGCGATAAGTGATTCGAGCAAGCATATAATCCAATGGCTCATCGCTGGTCACTCATAGTAAGGACTAGACACAAAGCGCAGGTCAATTAACCTGACCGCACGCCCCTCTTTCGCTAACTTATCCAGCATAGCATACATTGTCGCTACTTTCTCCGATAAGCGCTGGTCATCGCCAAAGTACACACGCCAGCCACGTGCATCCGTCAAAATAATTCCTATCGCTTGAGCATATTCAAAGGTTTTGACACCAGGAAGCAGTTCACGCAGACGGCTCGCTGTACTCAAAGGTACGCGCTCCACGTGATCTCCCGGCTTAAGTGGCCGGTTATCCAAATCACGGATTGTGATCAGGCTTCCATCCCTGCCATCATACATTTTCAGCACCAACCCCTCGTCATCCACCAGAAAAGCAGCGCCTGCCGTGTGCCAAATAAAGTGCACATCCTGCTCACGGATGGAGATATGCACGCGGTTGGGCAATTGGCACTTGACATGTACTCCGACCACTCCAGGAATCGCCTTGCGGATGTTTTTGACCACATCAGCAGGGCACACATAGAAGATGCTCATGCCCTCCAATAGGCTGGCCTGGTAGATTTCATCAGTGCTGACTAATGTATTCCCCTCTATCTCTGCCTCAAAGACGTAAAAGCGCAAATCAACCCAGAACCAGATCAACAAAGCCACCATCGCCAGGAATATCATCATGGCCAGCACATGGCTGCCACTGATGCTGGCAGTTCCCACGCGCAGCCTGGGCATCGCAATGATGAGGCCATACTGGCGATGAGCTGGCCTGCGGCGACGCACTGCACCCTGTTTTCTTCGTCTTGAGCTTTGCCTGTTCCTAATGGTCATCTGTCTTATACGATGTCGAAATGCGCCTTCTATCCCTGTGACGTTCAAAAGCAAGTTGTATCAGCCGGTCGAGCAATTCGGGATACAGGATACCGCTGGCCTCCCACATCTTGGGGTACATGCTGACCGCGGTAAAGCCTGGTATGGTATTCAGTTCGTTGATGTAGAGCTGACCTGAACGACGGTCGAGAAAGAAATCGGCGCGTGCCATGCCCGCACAGTCCAGTGCAATAAACGCCCGTATGGCCAGTTCCTGAACCTCAGCCGCCTTTGGCGGAGGCAAATCGGCTGGGACAATTAATTGCGTTGCCTCATCCAGGTACTTGGCTTCGTAATCGTAGAATTCGCGCCTGGGTATGACCTCGCCTGGCAGCGAAGCGATGGGATGGTCATTGCCCAGCACACTGCACTCGATTTCGCGCGCATCGATCGCTCTCTCTACCAGCATTTTGCGGTCGTAGCGCGCGGCAATATCCAGGGCAGCGGGCAGTTCAGTTGGTTCGTGGACCTTTGATACGCCCACGCTCGAGCCCAAGTTCGCTGGCTTGACGAAACACGGATAGCCAATGCCTTGCTCAATCCGCCGCAAAACCTCAGCACGATGCCCTTCCCACTCCCAACGCATGACCAGCACATAATCCGCAATCGGTAGTCCTTCCGCTCGGAAAATCGCTTTCATCGCCGCTTTATCCATGCCCAGTGCTGAGCCAAGGACGCCTGCCCCCACATAGGGGATATCTGCCATCTCTAGCAAGCCCTGCAGCGTTCCATCCTCGCCGTAGGGACCATGCAGCACGGGGAAAATCACATCCACGTAAGGGATACCCTCCGCTCCAATTCCTGGCACCAACTCGCGTTGGGTGGGGTGAGCACTCTGTCCTCTGTTTGCGGCGTTCCTTTGGACGCTCTCAGTTTCTCGTAGCATAGCCTGTAACGTCTGCCATGGGTCTCCACTAGTCACCCACCGGCCTTGGCGGGTAATGCCCAATGGCACTACCTCATATCGCTTCTTGTCAAGAGCATCCATGACGGACCTAGCAGACATCAACGAGACCTCGTGCTCGCCAGAACGTCCTCCAAAGACCACTCCTACTCTGATCTTGCGCATGATTTTATCCCTTGAGGCACTTCAGAAAGCCTCTCCCATGCAAAGAGTTACCACTCTCCTACCAGTTGTATCTCCAGTTCGAGTTGAATTTTGAACTTGGCATAGACCGTCTCTCGAATCAACTCAATTAATTGCTGCACATCACGTGCTGTTGCTGTGCCCAGGTTGATGATGAAATTGGCATGCTGGGGAGAGACCACCGCGCCGCCGATTTGCTTGCCCTTCAGACCCGCGTTCTCGATTAAGAAACCCGCTGGATATTTCTCCGTGCGCTTGAAGACGCTGCCTGCGCTGAGGCCAGTAGGCTGGCTTTCAGCACGGCGTTGGCTGTATTCTGCAGCGCGTTGCTGAATCCACGCGGCGTCTTCTCGGCGCAAGGCGAAGGTAGCCGACAAGATCACCGGTGAAGGGTCACCAGCATGCTCACTCCGCTTAAAGCGGCTGGTTCGGTAACCGAGATCAAGCTCATCTGCTCGCCACCAGCGTTCTCCATCCTTCGGTGAGAAGACGGTGACACCGCGCAGGCTATCGCTCACGTAGCCGCCATAAGCCCCTGCATTGCCCACTACTGCACCGCCCACCGTGCCGGGTACGTCCACTGCCCACTCTAGCCCGGCCAATCCCTGAGCGATGGTCTGCCGGGCAACGGCGCGGATTGCGGCTCCTGACTCTGCGATGACCAATCCCGTTTGTTCTTCCCCTCCAGGCAGAATCTGCACGTCTTGGCACTGGTTGTGGATCACCAGGCCACGAATGCCTTTGTCGGACACCAGCAAATTCGCGCCACTGCCCAGGATGAAATAGGGCACACCCTGCTCCCACGCCAAGCGAACATAGCGTCGCAATTCCGACAACGTATGCGCTACGACAAACAGGTCGGCCGGGCCGCCAATGCCAAAGGTCGTGTGCCTAGACAACGGCTCATTTGCTATTGCTTTATCCCCCAGAGCAGTGCTCAATTCAGCAAGTCCCACTATCTTGTTGTACCCTCATCTCCACTCAGAGCACGCAGGATGGTCTCACCAACCAAGTAGCCATCCCCTGCGCCCAAGGTAAGCAGGACATCACCAGGTTGCAGCGCTTTGTGCAAATAGGCGCTGGCCTCCTGCAAAGTAGGCACATAGTGCACGTCGGGATGGTGCATGAGCAGCACCAATTCCCGCGCGCTCGTGCCTAGGTTATTGGTTTCACGAGCAGCGTAAATATCGGAGATCAGGACATGATCTGCATCGCCAAAACTAGTGGCGAATTCATCCAACAATGCTTTGGTGCGGCTGTAGGTATGGGGCTGGAAAAACACCCACAAGCGTCTATTGCCATAGCGCCTTCGAGCTGCTGCCAATGTGGCCCGGATTTCAGTCGGATGGTGTGCATAATCATCAATCACCACGATGCCCTTGGCCTCGCCCTTGATCTCAAAGCGCCGACGTACGCCCCGAAACTGGGTCAACAGTGGCAGTACCTCTTCCGTGTTTAGGCCCAAACGATCCATGACTGCCAGCACAGCAAGGGCATTGGAGACGTTGTGCAGGCCTGGCAAACGCAAGCAGCATCGCCCTGCGACCTGACCACCATGCCACACGTCAAAGTCACTGCCTCCGAATTCATTGCTGCGTATGTCCTGAGCCTGCCAGGCACCATCTTTCAACCCATACGTAATCAAATCTATCGCTTGTTCCTGCCCCACTTGCTGGATTAGCTGCAACACCCTAGGCTGATCCGCACAACCGATTAACGTGCCTCCATCTGGCAGCAAATTCACGAAGCGCCGAAAGGCTTGCATCATGTCCTCGATATCCGCAAAACAATCAGGATGATCCATCTCGATGACCGTGACCACGGCCAAACGTGGGCGCAGACCTAGGAACATGTAATCGTACTCATCCGCCTCGATGATGAAATGCGGTCCTTGGCCATGGCGGGCATTGGTCCCCAGGTCTTCCAAGATACCACCAACGATAAATGTAGGATCAAACCCCATCTTGGTCAGCACGAAAGAAATAAAGGCGGTCGTCGTCGTTTTGCCATGAGTGCCTGCCACAGCGATGCCAAACTTGTTGGCCATCATCTCACCGAGAAGATCTGCACGTTTGACTACCGGTATGCCCGCCTCCCTGGCGGCCACAACCTCTGGGTTGTCCTCTGCCACCGCTGAGGAGACAACCACTAGGTCAGCACCTGCGACGTTCTGAGGGTGATGACCACGATGGATTTCCATGCCCAAATTCGCGAGCTCAGCCGTGAGCGCTGTCTGCTGCTTATCAGAACCCGAAATCTGATAGCCATCTTCGTGCAAGACACGAGCAATGGCGCTGAGGCCAATGCCTCCAATACCTACGAAATGCACGCGTCTCACCCGTTCTTTGCTCAGCAGCACAGTTGTTCCCTCATTTCTTTTCCTTCTTCTTTAGAGACAGACCTGTCACCGTGCTTATGAACAATAACGCAGCGATCACTCCCAATAGGATGAGCAAAATCTGCCAGCGATCCCCTGCCAGCAGTCCACCCGTGGGCAAATCCTGCAAAGCCACCGAGACTTGCTCTGGCGATGTTTCCGCCATCGCTATTACGCCTTGCGCCCGATATTTCTCCTGAATGTATTTCACGACGTACTCTTTGAACAAGTTGATGACCAGATAACCATTCAACAAACCCAATACACCGCCTAGGATACGACTGAGCATCGTCACGTCTTTACCGTTGTGCGTGCCATAGGACAACAGGACAAACCCCACCAGAACCACGATGAGAAAGGCATACGGATTGCGGCCGTCAAAGGGCACACTGATCTTTTCATAAACAGACATCAGTGTTGGCAGGTCCACGCTGCCATGACTGGCAAAGAAAGCCAGGATCAAGCGCACCAATTTGGAGGCATAGTTGATAATCGGTGCTGCTAGTCCGGGTTGCAACAGCAAGACAAGCAACGCTACCAGACCGACCGTTGTAATCACTTCGCGATAAAAACCACGCATGGCTCCGACGACCATGAACAGTCCCATCAACAAGAGTAGCAAGTGGTCAAATGGTATCACTACCGTGAACGGAGTACCCATTAAAACCCTCCCGCCAGCAGTACAAGCTGCTGCGCAATAGCCCGCGCTGCGCCCGGTCTAGCCAGCTTTCTGGCATTATCCGACATAGCCCGCAACCTTTCCTCATCAACCAACAGGTTTTCTAGCAGAGGCCACAATGCCCCTTCCGCCAAACTGTGATCGGGGACCTTCAGCGCAGCGCCATGGTCAACCATGAAATCAGCATTGGCTTCCTGATGCCGTCCGGCATACGGATAAGGTACCAGAATGCTTGGCAATCCAACCGCTGCGAATTCGCCCATTGTCGCCGCACCCGCACGTGCGACGGCTAAGTCTGCGGCCAACAACGCATCGGTCATTCCCTCATGCAGGTATGCGTGTAGATGATAATGCTGGCGCAGGTCTACCGGTAACGCATCCCATCGCTCTCGCAGCCAAGCCGCATCCGTCTCCCCAGCCACATGGATAACCTGTGCCATGCTCAGCATCCGTTCCAATACCCCTGCAACTGCCTGATTGATGCTATGCGCACCCCGACTGCCGCCCAGCACCAATACCACCCGTCCTTCAGGAACCAGACCCAGGCGCTTTCGCGCTTCTGCTCGATTCCCCGCGTACAATGCTTGGCGCACGGGATAGCCCGTGACCACTGCTTTGTCCGACGCAAAATAAGACAGCGAAGCATCGAAAGATACTGCCACCCGTCTCGCCAGATGGGCGAGAAAGCGAATGGCCAGACCTGGCAATATATCCGGCAAATAGATCAACACCGGACATCTTTGCAGCCAGGCAGCCATCACCACTGGTACAGAAGCATAGCCCCCTGTCGCCAGCGCGACATCTGGCTGGAAAGCACGTAGGATGCGCCAAGCTTGGACTATGCCCTTTAGCAATGCCCAACTGTTGACTAGCGTCCGCCAGGGCGACAGACCACGCAGAGCCCCGGCTTGCACCGCACGGAACTCCACTCCCGCTCTGGTGACAATCTTGGACTCCAGTCCCCCTGCCGTCCCGACGTAGAGCACAGCTTCTAGCTCCGGGAGATCCCCACTAATGCTGGCGCTTTTCCATTCTTCCACGACGGCGAGAGCGGGATAGATATGGCCGCCGGTTCCGCCGCCCGAAAGCAAACACCGCACTGGTTCTGCGCTCCTTTTCCACACCTACCCGTGAGATACTGAGCAAAATTCCCATCGCGCTCATACACATCGTGAGCGATGATCCACCATAACTCAAAAAAGGCAAAGTAATGCCTGTGAAAGGCAACGTATTGGTATTGCTTGCGATGTGGATAATCGCCTGGAACAAAATCCAACAAGTGATGCCAAAAGCAAGCAAGGTGCTGAACGTATCAGGCGCCCGAAAAGAAATGACTAGTCCGCGATAGGCAATAAACAAGAACAGGCCAATGACGATGAGAGCACCCAGCAAACCCAGTTCCTCGCCAATTACCGAGAAAATAGTATCCGTGTGCGAAAGGGGTAAAATGTACTTTTCCATGCCGGAACCCAGGCCGCGTCCTGCTATGCCTCCCGAGCTCAGAGTTGACAAGCTCCTCCAAATCTGATATCCATCGCCTTGCGGGTCGGCAGCTGGATTCAGGAATGTCTGTATCCGTCTATAAGCATATTCCGAATTCTTGATAATGAGATAAAAAGCTGCCCCACCAGCAACCAGGCTAATGAGTAATTGCACAACCTCAGCGCCAGCGATGAAAAACATGGCGACGGCAATGGCTACGACGAGAATGGCTGCGCCCAGATCTGGCTGCCGCAGGATCAACCCGGCCACAATTCCCAACAGCACAGAGAAGGGAATCAAGCCGTACGTGATGTCGCGAATCTTATCCCCCTTCGAAGCCAGCCAAGCCGCGATGTAAATGATGAAGGCCAGCTTGGCGAATTCGCTGGGCTGAATGGAACCTGCGTGAAACCAGCTCGCAGCGCCCACACCCTCCTGATTGTCTCCTAGGAACAGCACTGCGATAAGGGCCAGAACTGCAAGACCCATGAGAGGCAAAGCCAAACGGCGCCAGATGCGATAGTCCAGTCGCGCTGTGAATAGGAGCAAAACCGATCCCAGCACTGCCCACGTTGCCTGCTTACTCAGGATAGCAACCTGGTCTTCCCAGGTGAAGGTCGCACTGTAGATCATCATCAATCCCAGGATAACCAGCACTAAAACCACAAACAGTAGCGGATAGTCTATCCTCATCGTTGCTCTTTGTTTGGTACCCATAGTTTCCTCACGCTCCACCCTGATTTGTGCAGCACGGATGGCACAAAGCATGAACCAGGCGCTTGAAGGTTTCTCCTCGTTCCGCATAATCACGGAAGGCATCAAAGCTCGTTCCGCCAGGTGAGAAGAGCACTACCTGGCCGGGTTTTGCCAATTCGGCGGCTAATTGCACAGCATGGGCCAGGCTCTCAGCGTGATGCACCGGCGGTACCTGGCCGCCCAATTTATATAACTCCCTCTCGATCAATGCCGCAGCCTCGCCAAAGACAATGACATGTACCACTTTCTGCCGGACAAGGTCGGCCCAATCTGTCCATGGTAGATGCTTATCGCGCCCGCCAGCGAGCAGCACGATCGGCTCAGCGAAAGAATTGAGCGCTGCTATTGCCCTCTCCGGTGATGTGGCAATCGAATCGTTGTAGTACCATACGCCGCGCCACTTGCACACCAGTTCCAGGCGGTGCTCCACTCCCGCAAAAGTCCTTGCCACCTCAGCCATTGCCTGCACGGGCACACTGAGCAGGTTGGCAATGGCGCAGGCAGCCAGCATGTTGGCCACGTTATGCCGCCCGCGCAAGCGTATCTCGCCAACGGAGCACACTGCAGTCTCGCGGCCCTCACTGCGCAGCACCAGGCTGTCCCCCTTCAGGTAAGCCCCAAGCGGGACTTGCCTGCTCAGGCTGAAGAAGGCGATGCGACCCAGGCAATGGGTAGCAAAGCTCTGCGCCACTGCGTCATCGAGATTGAGCAAGGCATGATCCCGTGGCCGTTGATAGCGCACGATTTTCTGCTTAGCCGCAATATAGTCCTCCATGGTTGGATGCCGGTCTAGATGGTTCGGTGTGATATTCAGCACCGCTGCAATGGGTGGGCTCCAGCCACCAGGTGGGAAAAGCGGGCTGACCAAATCGCCGTGCGGCTGCGCACCGAACAATGGGTCGAAAAAGTCCAACTGGAAGCTGGATAGTTCCATCACCACTATATCGCTTGGGCGTATCAGAGGCAAGCGGTTGATGAGCGGATTGCCGATATTGCCGCCCAGGTGCACAGTGTGCCCACCTTTCTCCAACATCTTGGCAACCAGAGTGGAAGTCGTTGTCTTGCCACTCGACCCGGTGATCCCAACAATGAGTGCCGGGCATAGGCGACAGAACAAGCGCGACTCGCTGCTCAGCGTCAGGCCACGCCGCCTGGCCTCCACCACAATCGGTGCATCCAATGGCACTCCTGGACTGACGAAGAGCACAGCGCAATCCAAAATCTCCTGCGGATGGCCGCCCAGGAAGTAGCGCACGGGCATGCCATTCAGTTGCGCCAGAACCGGCTGCAACTGCGAGGCATCTTTCAGATCGCTGACGGTGACATGAGCGCCCTGCTCGACCAGAAAGCGCGTCAGAGCGGTGCCCTCACGGCCAAGTCCAAGCACCGTAACCCGCTTGCCCTTCAGATTCCATTCGTCGCGCACATCAGATTGTCCTGTGCTCACGCTATACCTCATCCCGAAGCATGAATCCTGGCTGGGTTTTGACTTACCACAACGCCAGGGCAATGCCCACCATCGCCGCCAGAATCGCAATCAGCCAGAAACGCTGTGTAATCTGCACCTCCGACCAGCCTAGCAACTCGAAATGGTGATGCAAGGGAGCCATCCTGAACAACCTCTTGCCATGGGTCAATTTGAAATACCCCACTTGCAATAGGTCGGACATTGCTTCTGCCACAAAGACGACCCCGACCACCGCCAACAAAAGCCATTGCTCGGTCATCAAGGCCACCGTGGCTAGCGTTGCCCCGATGGCCATCGAACCAACATCGCCCATGAACAGTTCCGCTGGGTAAGCGTTGTACCACAGAAAAGCCAGGATGGCACCGACCATTGTGAAGCAGAAGGTAGCTAGATAGATCTGGTTCTGCAAATAAGCAATAACCCCATAGGCGATGTAGGCAATGGCACTCGTACCACCTGCTAAGCCATCCAGGCCATCGGTTAGGTTGACGGCATTTGCAGTGCCAACGATCAAGAAAGTGGCAATCGGCAGATACCACCAGCCAATGTCGAACTCCTTGGGAAAGGTGGGCACGGCCATGCCACCCAAATCCAGGACAAAACGCAGTCCTAATGCCGCTAGCAAGCCAATCACAACTTGCCACGGAAACTTGAGCCGGGCCAACATCCCCACCCCTAAGCGGTCGTGGATGCCGCGCCAATCGTCATATAGACCCAGCAGGCCATAGGCAATCATCACTCCCAAAGGCATCAAAATCGAATATCGCCCGATCAGGTTGGTCAGCACGGTGACCAAGAGCACAGGGACGAGTATCATCAACCCGCCCATGGTTGGCGTCCCCATCTTGACCTGATGCCTGGCTGGCCCGTCTATGCGGATGGTCTTGCCAATTCGGTAGCGGCGCAGCAGACGTATGAGCGGCCCGCCGCTGAGCACGGCCAACAGAAAAGACACACTGCCCCACAAAAGTGCCTGGGCCATCACTCACCTCTCGCTAGTCTGGACACGATATTCTCCATCGCAATCCCCCGCGACCCCTTGACCAGGACAAAATCGCCTTCAACCAGAATCTGCTGCAGAACCTGCACCGCCTCATCGTTGTCCGCAACAGCATGCACAGCAGAAGAGGGCATGCCTGTAGTGATTGCTTCCTCTGCAATCAGATGCCCCAGTCGGCCAACTGTAACCAACACAGAGGCTACCTCTGCTGCTCGTCGCCCAACTAGGCGGTGTCCTTCTGTCTCATAACTGCCCAACTCCAGCATCCCTCCAAGAACTGCGACCTTACGCCCATCCATCTCAGCCAGGAGGTTGAGCGCAGCCAAAGTGGAAGCGGGGCTGGCATTGTAGGTATCGTCCAAAATAGTAGTGCCGCGCACGCCTGGGACTACGATCAGCCGCACTTGCGCCGATTTGTCCTGTAAGCCAGTGAGGATCTCCTCCCAGATCAACCCTTGACTCAGGCCCACAGCAGTCGCAGCCAAAGCACTGTGCACGCTGTGTTGCCCCAACAGAGGCAAGTGCGCAGACACAGACTGCCCTCGAAAGTGAAAGCGCAGCCATAGCCCTTCCAAGCCGCGCGTTTGAATTTCATCTGCCCAGAGATCATTGTGCGGCTCCAGGCCATAGTAGAGCACGCTTTTCGCCGAAGTCAAGGAGGCCATGGCACGCACGCGTGCATCGTCTCCATTCAGCACCGCCAGTCCCTCTGGCGGCAAAGCCTGCACCAACTCGGCCTTTGCCTGGGCGATGCGTTCGATCGTGCCCAGGCGCTCCAGGTGCGTAGGGCCAACATTAGTCACCACGCCCACTTCTGGCAAAGCGATCCGTGATAGGAGCGCGATCTCACCTAGGTCATACATCGCCATCTCCTGTACCAGCCACTCCACATCTTGATGCAGGCGCAGCACAGACAGCGGTAGTCCCACCTCATTGTTGTAATTCTCTGGGCTTTTCAAAGTACAGAAACGCTGCCGTAGCACCGCAGCGATCAGTTCTTTCGTCGTGGTCTTCCCTACGCTGCCGGTGATGCCGACCACTCGGCATTTTGCGTGTTTCCTGCGCCAGTAAGCAGCCAGAGTTTGCAGGCCGGCCAAGGTATTGGGTACCACAAAGCACACTGGCAATTGGACTGGCACCTCAGCATCGAGCGGCTTCCTGACATCTACCAGAGTGCCAGCATCATCTACTGCGCGATGCACGAGCGCTGCCCGTGCTCCACGACGGAAAGCATCGCCGACAAACAAGTGCCCATCGGTATGCTCGCCTGGCAAGGCTACGAACAAGCTGCCTTCCACGACAGCACGCGAATCAATGACCACATCGGTAAACGGCAGACGAGCCATCTCTTCCCAGGGCCAAGGGCCCTGGCCCAATGCACTCCATACATCAGCAAGCGTCAATGCCATGTCCAAAACCCTACTAACCCTACTGCCTGCTCAGCCGCACATGATCGGGCGGTACAGCGAGCAAAACCAGAAGCCGTTGAGCTATCTCCTGGAAGGCTGGCGCTGCGGCCCTGATGCCCCAATGCTCCTTCTGGGGGCGATATATGACAACGAGTATCGCCAGCCTTGGATCATCTGCCGGCACATAGCCGGCAAAAGAAGCGATAGTCTGCTCCGGGTCATAATCCCCAGTGGGCCTAGCCACCTGTGAGGTACCGCTTTTCCCGGCCACCTTGTAACCCGGAATGGCAGCTAAGGTCAACACATTGTCCACAGCGTATACGAGCATCTGCGTTACCTGCGCGGCTGCCTCAGCCGAGACGACGCGCCCTATCGTTTGCGGCGGGACTTCCGTCACCCGGTCGCCATCTACGATGCGCGACACTATGCGCGGCCGCATCATGACCCCTTGGTTAGCCACTGCTGCCACTGCGCAGAGCATCTGTAGTGGGGTTGCAGCAAGACCCTGCCCAAAAGAATTGGTTCCCAAATCTGACTCATGCCATTCCCTGTCACCCGGTAGCCGCACCCATCCTGAAAGTTCATAGGCCAGGTCAACACCAGTCAGTTGGCCGAAACCGAAGCGGCGCACATAGTCATAGAACGTGCGCGCTCCCAGTTTTGTGCTGACGTGCGCTGCACCCACGTTCAAGGAATAGGCCAGCAAGTCCGTCATGGTCGTCTGGCCATAGGTTACGCCATTCGCGTTACGGATCACGCGGCCCCCTACGACAATCTGTCCTTGGTCATAGTATGTGCTCGACGGGGTAATCATCCCAGCATCCAAGGCGGAAACAATGGTAACGATTTTGAACACAGAGCCCGGCTCGTAAAGCTCGCTGATAGCACTGTTCACATAGACATTCTGGTCGGTCACAGCACGGGTATTCGGATCATAGGTAGGATACACAGCCATGGCCAAGATGGCACCCGTCTTGGGGTCCATCACAATGGCCACGCCCTTTTGGGCTTTGTTCGTATCCACAGCCTTGGCCAGAACTTCCTCCACGATCTGTTGCATGTTCCGATCGAGAGTCAAATATAAATCTGCGCCATCGCGCGCAGGGTTAACTTTGTACATCAGGCTGCCTATTGCATCGCGCTCTATCTCGCGCAAACCTGCCTCACCGGTTAGGAAGCGATCGTAATACGCTTCTACGCCATAGCAAGCCTGCTTATCATCTGTGACAAAGCCCAGCACCGAGGCAGCCAGCTCCTCATGGGGATAGACGCGGCCTAGCCTTGGGATAACCATCAAGCCATCCATGCCCAAAGCCTCAATGCTTTTCACCACCTCTTCTCTGAATACGCGCTTCAGGTGTACATGGGCGCTTTTCTCTCGCAGCAAGCCCTGCAACTTTTCTGCTTGTTCTTGCAGCAATGGCGCCAACTTGTCCGCGACGCGGCGTGTGTCCGTAATCTGATCCGTGATCGCCATAATGTCATAAACTGTAGCATCTACAGCTAATAGATAGCCGTGACAGTCATAAATGTTCCCGCGTTGTGCCGGTAGGTCAATGCGTTGCACTACATCGTCCGGACGAACCCAAGGTGGACGCCGGAACTGCAGGTAGGCCAGCCTTCCTATGGCAGCCGCCACCACGATCAACAACAGCGCAGCCAGGGCAAATGCCCTGCGATAGAACTGGGTTTCTGCTGGGGTATCCGTGTGCATCTATTCCTCCGCCATTGCTTTACTGCTCATTGGGTTGCTCAGTTGGTATGACACTTTCATCAATCCAAGCCCGGAACTGACGTAGGATGTTGGCCCACCAACCTGGCGCGGGTGGGGCATCTGCCACTGATGATTGCTGACTGTTGCTCGCAGCATCGGGTGATGACACAACCGGCTCATTCAGTACCACTTCCACATATTCCACGTGCTGTGGCTCGGCAAAACCCATTGCTCTAGCTTCCTGTTGGATTCGCGCCGGATCTTCCTTTAACACAATCTCCAAGCGTAGCTTGTTGTTCTCTTTCTTCAGAGCTTGAATCGTCGCCTCCAACGACCCCGTTGCATCCATCTCATTCGCCACATAACTAGCCAGGGCTAGATACAGGAAAGCCAATAGGCTGATGAGGCACAACAAAGCCAACGCATAAAACCAGTGCGTCACGTCACGTGATTGCTCCAAACTTGCCCTGCCCGAAGGAGCGTTCGGCACAGATCTGCTTATGCCATTATGAGATGCAGCCCATTCCAGCACATGCCCACTATGTGAACCAACCCTGCGCTTATCCATTCCTTATTACCCCATTGTCTTACCGCTACCGGCGGAAGGAAGCCTTTCCGCTGCGCGCAGCCGAGCACTGCGGCTACGCGGATTCCTCTCCTGCTCTGCTAGAGAAGGGCGAATGGGATGAGGCGTCAGGATACGCAATATCGGACCGTGACCGCTGCGATCTCCTCTGGACTGCTCACGGAGATAATGCTTCACGATGCGATCCTCAAGGGAATGAAAAGCAATCACTACCAGCCGCCCTCCGGGGGATAATACTTCCACCGCCTGCTCCAAACCCTGGGCAAGCACTTCCAATTCGTTGTTGACCGCGATGCGCAACGCTTGGAACGTCCTAGTAGCAGGATGGATACGCCCTCTGCGTCTGACCACCCGTGTGACCAGTTGCGCCAGTTCGGTCGTTGTGCGCAACGGGCGCGCCTGGACAATGGCACGTGCGATACGTCTGGACATCCTCTCCTCGCCATAGCGGTAGAGGATGTCTGCCAACTCATCTTCCGGCAGCATGTTGATCAAGTCGGCTGCCGTCGTATCTGCCGACATATCAAAGCGCATATCAAGAGGTCCTTCTAACTGAAAAGAAAAACCCCGCTCCGGTGCAGCTAATTGCATTGTTGAAAGTCCCAAATCCAGCAACACCCCGTCCACGGGGCAAAAACCATGCTCATGGGCGATCGCGCTGAGTTGGGCAAAACTGCCGTACACCAACGTAACGCGTGCACCATAGCCTGCGAGCACTTGGCGGGCACTTTGTAGGGCTTGCACATCCAAGTCAATGCCCAACAAACGGCCATCGGGGCCAGAGAGCTCCAAGATGCCCCTGGCATGCCCTCCGGCACCTACAGTACCATCAATGTACGCGCCTCCTGGATGCGGAGCAAGAAGGGACATCGCCTCCGCATAGAGCACTGGCTCGTGGCCATTCATAGGATTCTCTGTTGGCTCAGCGTGGTAGCGAAGGCGCGCACGTCCTTCTCCAGCCTGGCATTGTCCTTGGCATAGGCCTCAGGGTTCCAGACTTCCAGATGGTCGCGCACTCCAGCGACGATCACCGTGTCGCGCAATTGAGCATATTCACGGAGGTAAGTGGGGATTAAGATGCGGCCTTGCTTATCGGGCAGGCAATCAATGGCTTCAGTGAAGAAAAAACGAACGAAAGAACGGGATTCGTCCTGAGTAATGGTAGGGAATTGTTCCAATTTCTCCGATAACTGCTCCCATCTGGCGATAGGAAAGATAAACAGGCAGCCATCAATACCGCGTGTGATCACCACTCCGGCGGAGAGAGTAGTACGATACCGGCTTGGGATGGTCAATCGGCCTTTGTCATCAATCGTGTGTTCGAACCGGCCTAAGAACATTTGTTCTAAATCCCCCCACCTGGGCTCCGTTTTGGGGCTATTTTGCAGGGTCAATTCCCCACAAAGCCCCATTTCTTACCATATTCTACCACATTTTTCCATTTTTGTAAAGTGGGTAGAGGGGGATTGCAGGCTAAATTTTAAGGTTCGACCACACAATTCGGGCCACTGGGAGAGGTCTAGATGGCCTCTTGCCTTTTGGCCTGGAACTGACGTGATACCCGACCAGGTCTATAAGCCGAGTTCTGTATCCTGGCAAAATCGCGCAGGACGGCAATCATCTCTCTGGGACGACAGTTACCTGCCGTCTCTAGCGGTCTACCTGAGGGTCACGGGACGAGCAGCCCCGGCATGGCATAGGCCATGGCGCCCTCCGTTTGACCTTGCTCCCGATGGGGTTTGCCTAGCCGGACCAGTCACCTGGCCCGCTGGTGGTCTCTTACACCACCGTTGCACTCTGACCCCGCAGCGTAATCAGTACGCCACAGGGCGACCTGCTTTCTGTTGCACTATTCCGTCGGGTCACCCCGCCTGGGTGTTACCCAGCATCGTGCTCTATGGAGCTCGGACTTTCCTCGAGCCAGCCGTCTCGGCATACCTGCAATGCAGGAATCTACCGACAAGCGCTGGCCCGCGATTGCCCGACCTGGTCGGATACCGCTTACATTATAACATATTTATTGGTTTTGAGCAACTTGGCAGATCCTAATGGGTGTATTTCAATTTGGGGGCAAATTTGGGGCATAATGTAGGGAAGAATCGAAGCTCAAGAGAAAGGAATCTAAGATGAAACGCACCCGTGCAGAGATCAAAGCGCAGCTATTGGCAGAGGCTG
>JACIWW010000029.1 GCA_014360905.1 Chloroflexota bacterium | reverse complement strand
CCATTTGGGGTATACTGGGGATGAGCATATCGCCTTGCTACCACCTATCCTGCTCGACCCAATTAGTACCGACCTGCTGCTCGCTTGTGACAAAGAGGCTGGTAACGATCTATTGGCCACTTACAACGAGAGGGCATCCATAGGATGGCTCAAGGCATCGCGGCATTCGCTGATCAAGCAAATATCATGCGCAAGGCAATGAGCAGCATGGCTACTCCAAATACCTTCTGCAACGCTGCACTGGACATGCACACTGCTGCTTTAGCCCCCAGCAGCCCTCCGACAAAGAAACCCAGACAGACAAAAATAGCCACTTTCAAGTCCACGTAGCCCTGCCGGTAGTATGTCCAAGCGGCGAGGATGCCAATGGGCGGAACTAGCAAGGCCAGAGTTGTTCCCTGTGCCTGGTGCTGAGAAAATCCAAGCAGATAGACCAAGGCTGGTACAATGATTACACCGCCGCCAATCCCGATCAACCCGCTTATCGTTCCGGCCACCAGCCCTATGAGCAAATAGAGCAAAATGTTGTACATGGTGCTGACCTTCTCCCTTTGCAATGAATTGACTGTCAACTTGCCATGGGGATGCGAATGCCATGTTTTTTCGCTGCCGCAATGGCCTCAGGGTATCCAGCGTCAGCGTGACGCACAATAGCCGTTCCTGGATCGTAGGTGAGCACACGTTCCAAGCGCCTCGCTGCTTCCGGCGTGCCATCAGCCACAATCACCTGCCCTGCATGCAACGAATAGCCGATGCCGACCCCTCCGCCGTGGTGGAAGCTCACCCAGGTAGCGCCTCCTACCGCATTTAGCAGCGCATTCAGGATGGGCCAATCGGCTATCGCATCAGAGTCGTCGCGCATACCCTCGGTCTCTCGCCTAGGGCTGGCCACCGAGCCTCCATCCAGATGATCCCGACCAATCACGATCGGCGCGGAGATCTTGCCCTTGGCGATCAAATCGTTGATGAGCAAACCAAACCTTGCCCTTTCGCCATACCCTAGCCAGCAGATGCGTGCAGGCAGCCCTTGGAAAGCTACGCGCTCATGAGCCATGCGAATCCAGCGCACCAGATGCTCATCGTAGGCAAATTCTTTCATCACCACTTCATCCGTCACGTAGATATCATTTGGGTCTCCAGATAGCGCTACCCAGCGGAAGGGCCCTTTGCCCAGACAGAACAACGGACGGATGTAAGCAGGGACAAAGCCTGGGTAGGAAAAAGCATCCTTGACACCGGCGTCATAAGCTCGCTGGCGCAGGTTGTTGCCGTAGTCAAACACCACGGCGCCACGCTTTTGCATTTCCAGCATGGCCTGGACATGGCGGGCCATCGAGTCCATAGAGCGTCGCACATATTCCTGCGGGTTCTTCCGACGCAGTTTTTCCGCCTCAGCAACGGAGAGGTTAGAGGGCACATAGCTCAGCGGGTCATGTGCAGGCGTCTGATCGGTCACAACATCGGGAGTCACGCCTCGCGTGACGAGTTCTGGATAAACATCAGCAGCGTTGCCAATCAGTCCTATGGAAAGCGGCTTTTTCTCCTTGAGCGCTTGCTCTATCAGGGTCATTGCCTCTTCCAGATTATCCACGACCATGTCCACATAACGCGTGTCCAAACGACGCTGGGCACGGGCACGGTCCACTTCCACAATCAACGCCACGCCCTCGTTCATCGTAACTGCCAGCGGTTGGGCTCCGCCCATACCACCCAACCCAGCAGTCAACACAAACTTGCCCTTTAGGCTGCTCTGAAAGTGCTCCTCTGCCGCAGCCGCCAGGGTCTCGTACGTCCCTTGCAGGATACCCTGCGTGCCGATGTAAATCCAACTGCCTGCCGTCATCTGCCCGTACATGATCAAGCCCTTGGCATCGAGCTCATCAAAGTATTCGGGTGTCGCCCATGCCCCCACCAAGTTGGAATTGGCAATTAATACCCGCGGGGCGTCCGGGTAGGTACGGAAAATGCCCACTGGCTTGCCCGATTGAACCAAGAGCGTTTCATCATTCTCCAGCTCTTTGAGGCAGCGCACGAGGGCGTCGAAACATTCCCAGTTACGAGCAGCCTTTCCTCGTCCACCGTACACGATCAAGTCATCAGGCTTCTCCGCCACTTCAGGATCGAGATTGTTCATGAGCATCCGCATTGCTGCTTCCTGCCCCCAGCCCTTGCACGTAATCTTGGTACCACGCGGCGCACGCACGATTCGTTTGGCCATAGCACTCCTCCTTCCCTTATGCTGCGTTCATTATACACTCTGCTAGCGCAGGGATAAAAACGCAGCTCCTTGCTGGACTCTATCTCACAGGGCTGTGCAGTTTTTGACAAAATCTGGCGCATTCTCGATAATGTGCACAACAGCTTGGCTTTTGGTTATGACAGTATTTGCCGACAACGAGGGAAAAATGGCCAGATTTCAACGCCTAGAAGTACTGAACGAGATCATTCGTATCGGCATCGTGCCTATCTTTCATCATTCAGACCTGGCAGTGGCCAAGAAAATCGTGGCCGCCTGCATCGCAGGTGGTGCCAGAGTGATCGAGTTTACAAACCGCGGTGACAATGCTTACCGTGTCTTCTCCGACTTGGTGCTGCATTTCACCAACACCGATCCTTCTGCCATCCTGGGGGTTGGTTCAGTTCTCGATCCGGCAACGGCCGCGCTCTATATCTCTAGCGGTGCCAACTTTGTCGTCGGACCGATATTGAATCCCGAAGTAGCCAAAGTCTGCAACCGACGTAAAGTGGCCTATCTCCCAGGCTGTGCCAGTCCCTCTGAAATATCCGCCGCAGAGGAATTGGGCGTCGAGATCGTGAAAATCTTTCCCGGCGATTGTGTGGGTGGCCCAGCGTTTGTGAAAGCGATTCTGGGACCCTGCCCGTGGACATACCTCATGCCCACTGGTGGCGTAGAGGCTACAAGAGAAAGCATCTCCGCCTGGTTCAAATCAGGGGTGGTTGCAATAGGCATTGGCTCTAACCTAATTAGAAAAGACTGGGTCGAAGCCGGGAACTTTGATGCCATCTCTGCTCTGACGGCCCAAGTCATTGAATGGATTCGTGAAATACGCAGCCAGTCGCTACATGGTATATGGGTTTGAGGTGTCTCCTCAATCCTCAGAACAATACATACTTTTGAAAACAGCTCAGGGAGGAACAATGCGTCTTGGTTATGTATGCCAAAACGGGCAAGTCTTCATCGGCTTAGCACGTGCTGAACAATGGATTGACTTTAGCCGCCTCATGCAAGCGCACGCAGACCAGTTTCCATGGCTACGCGTTTGCCCCCAGCCGACCATAGTGGATCTACTGGAGAACACTCCCGATCTACTGAGCACTGTCAGCCGGTGGTTTACGCACCTGGTTGAAACAGGGGAGATAGAAACCTATCGAATCAGTGGACAAATGCAATTCCTGGCCCCCGTGACCAGGGCATCCAAAATACTGGCCTTGGGCCGCAACTATCGCGCACATGCCGAAGAGGGTGGCTATGCAGTGCCCAATGAGCCCATTTTCTTCGCCAAAGCTTCATCCTCCATTATCGGGCCAGGGGCAAATATCATTTACCCAGATGGAGTGCAACGCCTCGATCCGGAGATTGAGCTGGCTGTGGTCATTGGGCGGAAAGCCAAGTTTGTACCCGAGGACAGAGCGATGGAGTACGTAGCTGGATACACCATTGTCAACGATGTAACTGCTCGGGATATGCAACGACGAGACATCCAGAAGATGAAACCGTGGCTCCGTTCCAAAAGCTTTGACACCTTCTGCCCCATAGGGCCATACCTGGTTCTGACAGATGAAATAGCAGATCCGCACAATCTTGAGCTAGCCTTACGCGTTAATGGAGAAATACGACAGCGCTCAAATACGGCTATGTGCCTGTTCAAAATTCCTCACCTCATTGCCTATATCAGCAAACATATGACCCTCGAGCCAGGTGATGTGATTGCCACGGGAACGCCGGAAGGCATTGCCCCAATCAACAGGGGCGACTTGGTGGAATGCACGATCAGCGGAATAGGCAGCCTCGTTAACCGGGTCGTCTAGCTCCTCACTGCCCAACTACCGGCCTCTTCTTATAGCAGCTCTGCTCATGGCACACTCTACGCCACTTTTATTTGGCAATTCTTGCCATAGCCAGATAATTTGACAAAATAAGTCATCCTATTATAATTTTTTAACTGGGTAAACACACTAGAAAAATGTAATATTGCGACGCAGCCACAAACGCTACCTACCTTTTATGTGATTGCTGGCAAGGACCAGCTATGCACCGTAGACAGCACATGCGCCTTTTCTGAGAAAGGAGGTGAGCAACAGACGGCTAGGAAATTAGCATCTGTCAGGTATAGACAGTTTGATCAATAAGTATCAAAGGAGGATCTCGAGATGCTAAGGAAGCTTATTTTGCTCATGGTTGTGCTTGCTTTGTCAGGCATAGCAACGGCGTGTGCTCCCACGGGGCCAGCGGAAATTCTGGTCGGTGTCAACGCGGAACTCACGGGGGCTATTCCTATGGTAGGAGCAGCTTGCAAAAACGCTGCAGAAATGGCTGCCGAGGAGATTAATGCCGCCGGTGGGTTGGAAATCGGTGGCAAGAAGTACAAAATCAAGCTCGTCATCGCCGACAATGAGAACAAGCCAGAGTCTGCCGCCGCTGCTGCAACCAAGCTGATTACCCAAGACAAAGTCCTGATTCACATCGGCGCCAACGCCAGCAAGAACGCCATCCCAGCCTCATCAGTCTGCAACGAACTACAGTGCCCGATGATCAGCCCCTGGTCCACCAACCCCAACACAACCCTCTATAAGCCCTGGGTCTTCCGCGCTTGCTTCATTGACAGCTTCCAAGCGGGCGTGAACGCCCAGTTCGGAATGGAGGAGTTCAATGCCACAAAGGGAGCGGTCCTCTTCGACATTGGCAGCGATGCCTGCTACTACCAGGGCTTCTTCTTCAAGAACACCTGGGAAAAGCTGGGGGGCCAAATCGTTGCCTTTGAGACCTTCACTACCGGTGACAAGGACTTTACCGCCCAGCTCACCAAGATCAAGGAGTCCGGCGCAGAAGTACTCTATGTGCCGCAGTATTACGACGAAGTGCCCCTCATCGTGAAACAAGCGAACCGCTTGGGCGTTACCGAGAAGATTCACATCATTGGACACGATGGGTGGGAATCTCCCGATCTGTGCAAGCTGTGCGGCGCGGACTGCAACGGGCTGTACTTCACCACCCACTGGGCAGTGGACATTGCTGGTGAAAAGACCCAAGCCTTTATCAAGAAGTACAAGGAGAAGTACGGCGTTGACCCCGACTCTGTCGCCGGCTTGACCTACGATGCCATGTATCTCTTTGCCAAGGCAGCCCAAAATTGCGGCAAACTGACCGGCAATCTGGCTACAGACCGCAAGTGCATCCGCGATGGCTTGGCCGCGATCAAAGACTTTGAAGGCGTTACGGGCACGATGACTCCTACTGAGCAGGGCGATATGATCAAGAGCGTGCACATCGTCAAGATTGACTGCGATGCCGGGGTGTTCCGCTGGTACAAGACCGTGCAACCCAGGACTTTTGAATAATGCGCCGTAATGTGGGCTAAGGGGCTTATCCCTTAGCCCACCCTCTCAGGTTGACAATATTTTCCCTTTAATCTCGTACCAAGGAGATAAATAGGATGACTTATGTCCTGCAGCAGCTCATCAATGCCATACAACTGGGTAGCATCTATGCCCTCATCGCCTTAGGCTACAGCATGGTCTATGGGGTCCTGCGTTTCATCAACTTTGCCCACGGCGATATTTTCATGGTCGGTGCTTTCCTCTCCTACTTCGCCGCTCTGCTCATTAGGCGGCTGGCAGGTTCGGCAGGTATACCCAATGCTCTAATCTTCTTGGGCAGCATGTTGCTGGCTATGCTGGGAACCGCCTTGGTTGCCCTGTCCATTGAGAAGATAGCCTATAGGCCCTTACGCAAGTATCGTCTCTCGGTAGTCATCACGGCTCTGGGGATGGGCGTGTTTCTTGAACACATGACCCTCGTGATTGTAGGCCCATGGCGCATCTCCTTTCAACCTCTTATCAGCGAAAAAGTGCACAAGGTTGCCGGCGTTAGCATCTCCACCACCCAGTTGGTAATCATATTCGTCTCCATATTATTGATGCTCATCCTCGAGTTCATCGTGCGTCAGACCAAACAGGGTATGGCCATGAGAGCTATCTCTTACGATCGGGAGGCTGTCCCATTGATGGGCGTGAATGTGGACCACATTGTCACGCTGACCTTTGCGATTGCCTCCTGCCTGGCTGCAGCAGGTGGACTGCTATATGCACACGCTTACCCCATTATTGAGCCGTACATGGGCATCATGGTGGGTTGGAAAGCGTTTATCTCTGCTGTTGTGGGAGGTATCGGCGTCATCCGAGGTGCTATGCTCGGAGGCTACATCCTTGGATTCGTGGAGATCGCTGCTGGGGCTATCTTCCCATCCCGCATGCGTGACCTGATCAGCTTTGTTGTGCTGATGCTCGTTTTGCTGGCCAAGCCCACAGGCATCTTTGGCCTACCACTTCGCCAGAAAGTGTAGGTGGCAAAATGGCACAATGGCAAAAACTTCGCACGCATATCGCTCAGATCCCAGTATTGGCATACCTTCTTGGCTTTGGAGTGGCGAGTGCGATCGAGCTCATCGTTGGGTCTTCAGCAGCATCACTGCTTGGGCTACCTACCATGCCTACGCTGTTTGGAATTATCCTGATACAGCAGTCATTGGCCCTCTTGCCAGGCATCATTGCCTATGATGTGCTCATATACCTGGTACCCACCTATATCGTGGCACGCTTGGTGGCACCATTGGTGAAGAAATGGATACAGAGAGTGCCCTCACAGCGCTTGCTATTCGCCTATGTGCTGGCCCTTTTCCTGGTGGCATTGCTTTGGGGTGGTTTCCATGAGTACCGGACGATGATCCTCTGTCTTATGGGCATCAACTTCATCCTGTGTATCAGCCTGAACCTTGTGAATGGCTACATGGGCGAGTTCTCTGTTGGACACGCGGGCTTCATGGGCGTAGGCGCTTACATTGCTTCAATACTTACTGTTTGGGTATTCCCAAGATCACTGGGACACCTTGTCTTTCCGTTAGCACTGCTCGCGGGAGGGGCTGGCGCTGCTATTGCTGCACTGCTTGTCGCTATCCCCTCGTTCAAAATCCGGGGAGACTACCTGGCAATCATCACCCTAGCCACGAACTTTATCATCAAAAACGGCATCGAAAACATAGAGAGGATTGGTGGCTCACGGGGCTTCATGGGCATGGCCAAGCTGACCAACGTCCCGTGGGTATTCTTTTGGTCTGTGTTCACCCTGGTCGCGATCCGCAATTTCGTGCTCTCGCCGTATGGTAGAGGGGTTATTGCCATCCGCGAAGATGAGATCGCCGCTGAGGCTATGACGGTGGATACACGCCGCATGAAGATGGTAGCCTTCTGCACCTCCTCCTTCTTTGCTGGCATCGCAGGTGGTCTGTTTGCTCACCTGCTGTTATACATCAATCCCAGCACTTTTACGCTGCTCAAATCCACCGAGTGTCTCGTTATGGTCTATCTAGGGGGTATGGCCAGCATCAGCGGATCGCTAGTAGGAGCAGTTACGTTTACTATCTTATTGGAAATACTGCGTCCACTCGAAGTATACAAGTGGGTTCTGATTCCTCTGCTCCTGCTGGTGATGCTATTGCGACGCCACGCTGGCCTTATGGGTTTCCGCGAATTCAGATTTTTCATCCCAACAGAGGAGACAGAGGTCTATGGCCCTGCTTCACATTAATGGCCTTACCCATTATTTTGGCGGACTGCGCGCAGTCTACGATTTTAATCTGGCCCTCGAAGAGGGCGCGCTGATCGGGCTGATCGGTCCAAACGGAGCGGGAAAAACGACCGTCTTTAACTTGGTTACCGGCATATACCGACCAACTCAGGGCACCATCCAGTTCAATGGACAAAACCTGGTAGGCCTGCCGCCCCACCAGATTGCCGCAAAAGGCATCTGCCGAACTTTCCAAACGATTCGCCTCTTCAGCAATGCCTCGGTCTTGGATAATATCCGGATCGCCTTTTATTCACAGGTTCACGCAAGCCTGCTCGATGCTTTTCTCCGCACGCCTCGGCTTGTCACCGAGGACAAAGCTATCACCCGCGAAGCGTACAAGCTACTGGAGATTCTCAATCTCGAACGCTATGCCAACGAACTGGCTGTGAATTTGCCCTATGGTGAACAAAAAAGAGTAGAGATCGCCCGAGCTTTGGCTACCAAACCGCGTCTTTTGCTGTTGGACGAGCCTGCAGCAGGCATGAACCCCGGCGAAATTGACCGGCTCATGGCCTTGATACACCGCGTTCGCCAAGAATTTGGGCTTACCATTTTCCTGATCGAGCATCAAATGCGCCTGGTCATGCGCATCTGCAAACATATCAAGGTCATGGACTTTGGAGAAACTATCGCCGAAGGTACTCCTGAAGAGATCCGCACAAATCCAAGAGTGCTCCAGGCCTATCTTGGAGAAGAAATAGAATAGCCGCAGGAGAAGACAATTCGATGACTGCAACGGAATGGCAACTAGCCAAACTTCCTTTCAAAGGCAAACCGAATTGGGCAGAGGTTGACCTCGATGCAATTGCCCACAATACTCGAGTGATCAAGCAGTGGATCGGCGAAAAGACAGAACTGATGGCTGTGGTCAAGGGAGACGGCTATGGTCATGGGGCTGTCATGGTAGCTAGGTGCGCCTTGCAGAATGGCGCCACCCGACTGGCCACAGCCCGAGTTGATGAGGCCATTCAACTCCGACAAGCAGGAATTACTGCCCCCATTTTTGTGCTGGGCTATGTTCCTGTCGAAGAGATGGCAGCTGTGGTAAAGTGGGGGATCGAGGCTCCCATCATGCATTGGGACATCGCCACGGCACTGTCGCAGTTGTCCTGCCAAGCAGGCACTATCACGCCTGTCCACGTGAAGGTTGATACCGGCATGGGTCGCTTTGGGCTCATGCCCGACGAAGTAGCAGGCTTTGTGGAGCGACTCCTCACCCTGCCTGGATTGCGCTTCACGGGCTTGTACACTCAGTTTGCTACGGCGGATGAGAAGGACAAATCCTATGCGCACCAGCAATTTGCTATCTATAAGCAAGTACTGCAAAGCCTGGCCGATAAAAGGATTTCCGTACCCATCCGTCATGTGGCCAACAGCCCCACTACTCTAGACCTGCCCGAGGCTCATCTGGACATGGTGAGATGCGGAACCGTCATCTATGGCCTCTATCCCTCTCGTGAAGTAGACCATTCCATTCCGCTGAAGCCTGCTCTTTCCTTGAAGAGCCGTGTTGGGCGAGTGCAGACCTTGCCGGCCGGGTGGGGGGTTAGCTACGGACGTACCTACATCCCTGCCAAACCTGTCCGTGCTGCGCTTATTCCTTTGGGCTTTGGCGATGGCTTTCGCCGCGCATTGTCCAACATCGGCTATGTCCTCATACGCGGAAAGCGCGCGCCAGTGATTGGACGAATCTGCATGGATCAATGCATCGTGGACGTCAGCGCCATTCCAGATGTGGAGCGAGATGACGAGGTCGTGTTCATTGGGAAGCAGGGGGACGAGGAAATCAGCGCTGACTTTATTGCGGAAACCCTACAAAGCATCCATTATGAAGTCCTCACGGCTATTGCTGCTCGTGTGCCGCGGGTCTATATTCAGAATGGCGAGATCGTAGCAATCAGAACGCTATCTGGGCTTGTCCCAGATACTGCTCTAGCGTCTCCATAAACGGGACTCAGCCGAGGAGGTAGCAAAATGCTGTTGTCGGTAGAGAATCTGGAGGTTGCTTACGGCCATATCAAAGCCCTGCACGGGATATCTTTTCATGTTGACCAAGGCGAGATCGTCGCCCTAATTGGAGCCAACGGAGCGGGCAAATCCACAACGCTTAGGGCTATCTCTCGCCTGATTCCCGTTCAGGCCGGCAGCATTCGCTACGATGGGAAAAATCTCCTGGAACTTGCACCTCATGACGTCGTGAAACTAGGCGTGGCCCATGTTCCAGAAGGAAGACGCATCTTTGGCAATCTGACTGTGATGGAGAACCTCAAACTAGCTGCCTACAACCGCAAAGATCGCCAAGAAATAGCGCGGGACTTTGAGCGGATATTTGCCCTCTTTCCACGCCTCGCAGAAAGGAAAGAGCAAAGAGGGGACACCTTGAGCGGAGGGGAGCAGCAGATGCTGGCCGTGGCCAGAGCGCTCATGACCCGGGGTCGCCTGATGCTGCTCGATGAACCTTCTATGGGACTGGCTCCGGTCCTGATGCGCGAGCTTTTCCGCGTGCTGCGCGAGATCAACGAAGCAGGGACTACAATCCTGCTAGTCGAACAGAATGCGCGCATGGCCCTTAGGTTTGCACAACGCTGCTACGTGCTGGAGACGGGCACGATCGTTTTGGAAGGGAGCTCCAAGGAACTGGCCGACAATCCTGCAGTGAGGGAAGCCTACCTGGGCGCATGATGCTCATTGATTATCTGAATTGGCACCTTTCGGTGGCGCAAGGATCATCTCCAAAGCTGCTTGTGCTGCAGCCTGTTCTGCGGCTTGTTTACTTCGTCCGGTACCTTGGCCCCGTACCTGCCCTCCAATGATCACTTCAACGGTGAACTGTTTAGCGTGATCCGGGCCTTCTTCCCGCACGGTGCGATAGGAAGGTGTCTCGTGCAAAACAGCTTGCGCCCATTCCTGCAAGCGACTCTTCGCATCACGCCATTGCGCCACCGTGGAAAAAGTCTCCACCAAGGGTTGCAGTAAGGGAAGGAAAAACCGCCGTGCCGCTTCAAGTCCCTGATCCACATAGATCGCGCCCAACAGAGCCTCAAAGGCATCGCTGAGCACCGTAACGCGCGTGCGGCCACCGCTTTGTTCCTCACCATGTCCCAGAAGCAAATAATGCCCCAGCCCAATTTGCTGGGCAAAGCGAGCCAGTGTTTCGCTGCGCACAAGTTCAGCGCGCACGCTGGTCAACTCTCCTTCCTGCCAGTGGGTGAAGCGCTCATAGAGAAACTCGGCTGTGAGGAAATCACCTACTGCATCGCCCAGAAACTCCAGGCGCTCGTTATCGCTCCACGAGCATGTGGGATTTTCGTTCAAGTAGGAGGAGTGAGTCAGCGCCTGCAGCAGCAATAATGGGTTGCGAAAAGAAATGCCCAGGCCTTTCTGCAACGGAGCAAGCGCTGTCAATCTGTCCCTCAGATCGTCCATCAATGATTGCCTCGCCATTCCCTAGGATGCGGATGCCGCTGAATGTGCTTCAACCTGCTTCTGTAGAACCTCGGCGATTTGTGACCGTGCTACTTGTATCTGCGATTTGAGCGGCAGATTGCGCAGCGTAACCTGAGCAGAAGCGAGTTCATCTGGCCCCATAATCACCACAAAGGGGATGCCCTTCTTCAGGGCATAGCGAATCTGGGTTCCTAACGGATCTGTATCATAGTACAACTCACAGCGCAACCCTGCGCTGCGCAACTCGGTAATCAAGCGCAACGATTCTTGGAGCAGGTCAGCACTGAAAACTGTCACAAGCACTTGTACGGTTGTCTCACCCACATCTGAGGGGAGCATGTGCAGCTCCTCCATGACATCGATGATGCGCTCTATGCCTATTGTCGTACCAGTAGCAGGATAGCCCTGCGCTGCAAACTTGCCCACCAGGCCATCGAAACGCCCTCCCCCGGTAATGCTGCCAATGCGCGGTTTCTCGACCACTGTCTCATAGATAGGGCCGGTGTAATAGTCCAGGCCACGGACCATAGCCAGATCTACTCGATAAAAGTCTGCTATCACTCCGAGAGAGGGCAAGTAATCGAGCAGTTCGACAAGTTCAGCAATGCCTTCTTGCGCGAGGGGATAGCCCACTAATTCGCGGCGCAGGTCATCCAGTGCCGCTCTTCCATCCGTTGTGGGTTGCAAGAGAGCAAGCAGACGGTCTACCGTTTGCTCTGCCAATCCGTTCTCCAGCAACTCATCACGCACTGCCTTGAGTCCTATCTTGTCCAATTTGTCTATGGTGCGGTATAACCCCGGCAATTGCGCCTCAGACACGCCCGAGTATTGACCAATCCCGGTGAGTATTTTGCGATCGTTGATGCGGATGACGAATTTCTGGAACCCAAGCCGTCGCAACACGGTATAAATCAAAGCGATGATTTCGGCATCAGCCAACATGCTCGAAGAACCCACGATATCTGCATCGCATTGCCAGAATTCCCGATAGCGTCCCTTTTGGGGGCGTTCTGCCCGCCACACTGGCGCGATTTGGTAGCGACGGAACGGTTTGGGCAAATCTGGGTATTGAGCGACTACCCTGCTTAGAGGAACAGATAGGTCGTAACGCAGAGCAAGTTTTTCCTTGCCACCACGATGTTGCACCATGAAAATCAGCTTCTCTGCCTCTGCACCGTACTTGCCTAGCAAAATCTCAGCCAATTCAACCGCCGGCGTAATCAAGGGCTCAAAGCCGAATTCAGCAAAGACTCCCTCAACGATGTTCAACACATACTGGCGCAACACCATCTGGCGAGGCAGAATGTCTCTCATGCCCTTGGGTAAGCGAGGTTGTATCACTTCCATGTTCACACTCTCCTAAGGCCGTCAAAACAGTCTCCATAAAAAGAAGAGCGCGGGCTTCACTGCCCTACGCTCCCAGTGCTACTACCAAGGTGGACGACGGGGCTCGAACCCGTAACACCTGGTTCCACAGACCAGTGCTCTGCCCATTGAGCTACGCCCACCACAACATTCTGACAATGATAAGTATACCTCGTTTCACGATAAAGAGCAAATCACTCCGAGAGTATTGAACAAGTCTTACTTGCCATACAGAGCATTCTTCAGCACTCCTCCGTCCCAGGACAAAATACGTGGCAGACCCCGCTCTGAGAAGAACCTTCCCACACTACTATCTCATGCTGTGGCTTCAGGGACTGACGTGGCGAATATATTACTCCTCCTCGCCAAGCAGGTGCATTCCCCTGCGTTCCCAGTGTTCCTCTTCCTCTTCATCCTCCGAATCGTCGAGTTCGGTTCGGGGTTCCATGGTCAGGCAGCCATCAGCAGGGTCGTATTCTATCTCCTCAGCCCGGCATCTGCCATCCACATTATAGAGGCAATCTGTCTGCCAACAAATCACCTTGGGCACTGCTATTTCCTCCTTCCACCCAGGGTTTGCTGTCTGAAGCCCTAGTAAGGTACTTCTTCTCAAGTAGGTCAGCTACACCTGCCACTTCATCGAAACGAAATTGCGGCACAGACACGCAATCGAGTGGCTGATCCGTGACCAGAGCGATTAATTCGCGCTCCGCAGAAAGCAACTCGTGCGCCGCGCCTCTGCAAATCTCGATCTTGGGCCTTTTCTCGTGCTTATAGCCTTCGGTGAGGACAATATCCACCGAAGGCATAACCGCGATCACTTGGTCTAACGGCAATTCTGCTTCCAGACGTTGGACGAGCGCCATTTTCTGTGGCGACGAAATGACCGTGACATCGCTGCCAGCCTGAGCATGGCGCCAGCTATCTTTGCCCGGCACGTCAATATCAAAATCATGTTCGTAATGCTTGATTGTGCCCACGCGATATCCACGTCGCTTCAACTCGCGTATCAGCCTCTCCAGAAAGGTGGTTTTGCCCACGTTAGATCGGCCTACAATGGACACAACCGGTACAGCCCGATCGCCCTGCATCATCTCTCCAAACTGTGCATCTTGATATCCTCATATACCATACTTTGCGCACGTTGTCAATTCCATTCCCTTCTCCATGACAGGACTATTGCAGAATGGCTTCATCGGTCATTGCAAGGCTGCCAGTTTGGCCACATTGCTCTTGGCTTAGCAGGAAGAGGGGAAGCGCTCCTTGGAATCAATGAAGCCAAGGAAATGGAGAAAGACAAAAGCCCGCTTGCTCACACGTTCTAAAAGATACACTGCATGCACACCTAATACAGTGTGCTGGCAATACGTGTCAGCAACCGGGCTTCCGACAAACTACCTAAATAGAGCGCAGCCAAGCTCGCTACAAAGTAGTGAGTCTGGATTTATATGCTGCCCTGCACTAAGGTATCAACAAGGGTTGCCCAACAAAGATCAAGTTAGGATTGGCCAGATTGTTTAGGCTGATAATCGCCCAAGGCGTCACACGGAACATGGCCGCGATGGACCACACCGTATCCCCACGTTGCACGATGTAAGTGCGTGTGGCAGGAGGAACTGGCGGCGCACCCGTTGGGATGATCAGAATCTGACCGGCGCGGATGTACCAGGGATTGACAATGCGATTGACCGCAATGATAGCCTCAATCGGCACATGAAATTTCAGCGAGATGCGGTAGAGGTTATCCCCTGGTTGCACCACGTACATGGTCGGGCCTGGAGGCGGTGCCGGCAGCGCGGGTATGATCAGAATCTGGCCAACACGAATCAGGTTGGGATTGACCAAGTTGTTCGCGCGGATGATCGCCTCCGGCGGCAGGCCAAAGCATCGTGCTATGCCAAAGACCGTATCGCCCCATTGCACCACATACGGGAAACCAACGCCTGCAGGTGGTGGTACTGCCGTCACTGTTGGAGCGGGGGTCCCAACAGGCGTAGCAGTAGGTGGTACCGGCGTACCAGTTGGTACTGTTGTGGGCGTAGGCGTACCTGCTGGTAGAACTGTAACAGACCCGGGCATCGGCGTGGCAACGATTGGCTGAGCCTGATCATTGGATAGCGTCACGCTGTCAAATGTAATCTGGGCAGTGCCCGTAGCTTTGGCCCGGAACGTAATGCGGGCCAATACACCCGTGCCGCTCACGGCCGACGCAGGGGAGAGTAGGGTAAAGGCATATTGAATTTTACCCGTGGAATTGTCCGCCACGTTCTGAATCATAAAGCCTTGCGCTGGATTGAGAAAAGTCCCGGGCTCAATCTGCACTCCACCCAGGCTGGGATTCGCGTCCTGCACCTCCAACTTGGTCGCATCGAAGGTGATGCGGATATCCACTGCATATAGATTGGTTACGGTGTCCACCTTGATGTTCAGGGTAAACGTATCATTCAGATTCACTGTGCTTGACGGTGGATCCACCAGCACAATAGTTGCTTCCGCTAGAGCCGAGGAAAGCGGCAAGGACGCTACAAGCATGAAGCACACCAACAGCAACAGGACACTTCGATTAATTTTTCTGGACATTGACTCCTCCTTACAAAAAGTAATTGCCTCAGCAGGGTGAGCTCCCAACGGCTGCACTGCCTAGCGCGGAGCTCTATCCCCTGCTGGAAATACCTCATCTAACGTGGCACGCCCGACTTTAAGACAAGCGGTAGGTAAAGCATATTCGTTGGTCCGACGTAAACCGAGCCACCAACGGCCACCACCGGCATAGAAGCACCGCTCGTTGCCTCTACCAATTGCACAGAACTAGGATGCAACCGGCTATACCCATGAGCCTTGGCGCGGAAGGTGATACTGCACAGTGTACCACTGCCCTCGGCAGGCGGTGCAGGATCGGCTAGACTTATTGCATAGCGCACCAGTCCTTCGGTATTGTCTGCTTCCTCCGCTGACACAGCCCCTTGCGCCGGATCAGGGAACGTCCCGCGCGTAATCTGCACCCCTTCTTTGAATGGATCGGAATCCACAACTTCCAATACATCAGGGTTGAATTCCAGTTGCGCGTCCACGCCATAGAGATTGTGGACATCCTGCAATTCCAAGGTAACCGTGAGCAGATCGTCCACCTCTAGGCCGCTTTGATACGCTGGTGAAACGAACAAAGTGGCTAGTGCTGCCGCCAGCGAAGCACCCGATGGCGGTGACACCCAAGGCTGAGGACAAGACTTACCATAGGCCCATCCTGCTGCAACCAAATCGAAGATATCTACTTGCCCATTGGCGTTGATGTCTGCGCGCGGGTCACTGGGTGGGCAGGTACCATACCTCCTAGCGATGAAGACCATGTCATACAAATTGACCACGCAATCCGGAGGAATCTCGCCCGGCCCGCATGCATCACCACCCAGCAACTGCACAGTGCGCAGAGGAGTGGTCATGCCTGCCGTTACTACTACACCTGGTTCCAAAGCATACAGGTAACCAGGCATGGCAGCCATAACACTGTAGGTACCGACTGGAACTCCAGAGAGGACAAAGCGCCCATCGCTACCAGTGACTGCGCTTACTGATCCGGCGCTCACGATTGCGCCGCTGTGGTTTGTGCGGGCATACAGCCTGACCGTGCCACTGATGCTGCCTGTCGGGCCAGGCACAAGCGTCGGCGTGGGCGTAAGAGTCGGCGTACGTGTAGGTGTGGGCGTCGGTGTCGGCGCCGGCACGCCCCACGTTCGCACACTGTGGATGCCGCTGCCGTACACACGCAGGGTATTGTATCCATCTAGCCTGTTCACATAGATGTCATCCTGGTCTGTAGGGTCGTACAGGAACTTGACCCGCAGCCGCTGCCACACACTGGCATTGAAGAAAGTTTGGCCAGTGCCCGTTATCACCATGTTGGTCGCAGGGATAGCCATATTCCAGGCATGCAGTTGATTCTGGCTGTAATCTGGGCATCCGTAGTAGTAGACGCGGCTCTGCTCCGACTCCCAATCGCTGGTGAGCAGATACAGGTACTGCCAGCCCTCAGGCTGTTGTATGATAGGTAACTGCAATTCCGTGTACTGGTCGGGCAGCGTGTGCCACTGCTCGGTCTGCCACAGTTCTCTCCGGGTATCGTCATTGTATTTTTCCTTCAGCTCGCCGAAGAACTGCGGCTCCCTATCCTCGTAGAGGATACGGATCTCATAAGGCGGTATTGCCCCCGGGAACAGGCCTCCGCGGCAATCCTCATCTTGGAAAAGCGCATTGCCAAAGACAAACACCTCGGATTCTTTCTCAGGAAATGCTTGGATATCCTCCACTTCTGTGTGAGCATAGTTGAACGGTGGCAAAACTGACACCACTGGGCCTGTAATTGGATAGTAACCCTCCAACTTCTGCGAATCCTCGTAGTTAACAAAGTTGACCTTCGGCACTGGCGTGCGGATGGTGATGTACTTGAACTCGTAGGTCTCATCACCAGGGTTAGTCTGGCGCGCTCGTGCAGTATAGATTGCCACTACATTGTACTCATGCCCATCCACGAAAAAGCGCTTCAGGTACCAGGGATCGCCCGGCTGCAGATCATGCCCACCACGGGCATTGTCCATAGCACTGTGTGTGCAACCTAGCGCCCGCCCAATAATGACAGAAACATACTCTTCTGCTGGAGACGTCCAAGGTTCACTGTATACATCGTTGACGAAGACGAACCAAGCTCCATCCGTCCTGCCAAGGTTGCCACTTGCAGGCAGAACCCGTACCAGTCGCCTCGTCCCATCGGCAATAGCCATTTGCCCTGTTCGCAAAGTAACCGGCGAGCCAATTTTATCCGGATGTAGCGAATACTGTCCGCCACCCAATGCATGCAAGCCACCACCCGTGTACCAGAACTGCAACTCCGCGGTGCCAGGTGAAATATTGTCCAAGGTGATCATGTGATCCAGGAGCTGCACACTCTGCCCACGCTGTAAGCGGATGGATTCCAGAGCAAAGATGAGCATCTCATTGCCGTTCAGGACGGTATCGTCTTTATCCAGCATGCCGATCAGCCCATCGCCGTTGAAATCGGCATAGATATGCGTCAGAGTAGCCAAGGATTTCTCACTGTGAATCTGCACCGCCTCGGGGAAGCCGTCGAAGTTGGCATCAAAAGTGGTCAGGCCATACCCAAAGCTGGGCAATAATGGGGGTGGTAAATCCCCAGTAGTAGGATCGGGCATGGGCAGTTGGGTTAGATTAGTGGCTATCGGGAAAGCAAAGGAGCTGGAACCCGGCTGCGCACTAGCAGGCTGGTCGCGGGTATCCAGGTACATGTAGGTGAATTCCTGCATCAGCGCCGGGAAGGTATAGACCTGGGTGGGCACGTACGGCGCGCTCGAACTCACCCTCAGGATCTTGTCCAGATACTCCGGCTCGTACCACATGCGCAGGAAAACCTTTTCGCGCGCATCGTGCTCGCGGATGGAGAGCTGCCTGTATAGGCTCACCAGCTCATCGCCCTCGCTGTAGTTGTACCTATCCATGTAAGCCGGGTTGAAGGTCAGCGAGTCCTTGGGCGGTGCCTGTGGCAATTGTGGATTGAAAGGCGCCCAGGAATTCGTATAGGGCAAGACTTCCACCGGATAGCTAGGTGTGAGTGTACGTGAGCCTGGGTCCACAACACCCTTGTCGCCAGGACCTTCGTTGCGGAAGCCGTAGAGGCGTAAGCCACCTCCTCGCTCATAGTTGGTCTTGTACTTCCAGTTCCTTCCGCTGTCAGCGGGATCGAACCAGAACTTGAGGCGCGGCTTCCAGCCCTGGGGCATGGTGTTCACGCTTGCATCGCGCACCCAGCATTGCTTCTGTGCATCCCAGTGCAGGTGATAGGCCAGGGTAGTATTGGCTGACACATCTTGCGTCCACAGCACCGCTTCGCTTTGTGGAGCGAGGAAAGCACTTGTCACGAGATAGAGGTCATCTGTACGATCAGGACGCACATCAGGCAGGACGAATTCCGTATACTCCCATGGCAAGGTGTGGAATTGTTCTACGTACCAAAACTCGTCCTGGGCGTGATCTCCATACTTCTCCTTGAGCTCGCCCAAGAACTGCCAGTTCTTGTCCTCCGCCACGTAGGAGTACTCGACCGGAGGCGCCTCTACGAGAGGTCCTAGGTATTGCACATCTTCCTCGCTGCAGGTAAAGGAATCCGTGATCGCTTGTATGTCCAAAAGAATATAGTGCGGATAATTGTAAGGTGGCATTACCGACAGGTGCTGCCCTGCTGCGTAAGACTGCAAGCGCACCGAATGCTGATCGATGACATACCCCCCGCCTATATCCTCGTAACTGCTCGTCTTAGGAACCGGCGTGCGGATAGTGATGAATTTGAACCGCGTGGGATCTACAGGTGGTGGCCACAGGTCAGAGTCAATGACCCTATCGCCGTCCGCATCCAGCGTGCACTGGCGGTCAATGCCCACCCCCGCGCCGTTTTCCGTCTTGATCGCCACAACATTGTATTCATGACCATCCACATAGAAACGTTTGAGGAACCATGGGTCCCCTTGCCGCAAATCTGGCTGACCAGGTGAGTCTTCCATGCCGCTCCAGGTAGCACCCAAGGCACGCCCTACAATCAAGCGCGCTCTACCCTCTGCTGCATCTATGTTCTCCAGGTAGATGAAGAAGGGGCCGGTGGGGAAGTCGCACATGTTCGTGCCTGACCCGCCGTTAGCCACCGCCCGGATTTGCTGCAGAGGCCCCACACGCCCGCACAGGAGCATATCCCCGACACCTATGGTTTTCGTGCGATAACCCGTCATTAGATCCGTGATTGTGTCGCCTGTATACCAAACTCGGATATCAGCACTGCGCTCATACACAGCATCAACCATCATCCAGTAGTCCAAGAACCGCACTCTACTCCCTTGATAGAGCGCTTTGCTATCCAAGCGGAAAATGACCAGCTCATTCCCATTCAATTCAATCGTATCTCTATCCAATGGGTCAATTCGGCTATTTCCATTGAAGTCAGCGGCGATCTTGGTCAGATCGAACAGGGTCAACTCGCTTTCCACGTGCACAATGTCTGGTACACCATCATCATCGGCATCCAGGTTGGTCAGCCCCTCACCAATTGGACTTGTCAATTGGTCCTGGCGAATCCCAACCGGGAAGACGAAGCTAGTGCCACCCAAACTATGATCTACCGGGCCAGCCAGCGGTTCCGGCTTCTGCGACACGAGTTTGGGCTCCATGAGCATGTAGGTGAATTCCTGCATCACGGCTGGATACCATTCGTCATACCTCGTGCCCTTGCTCTGCGTGTAGGGCATCTGCGCTGTGGGGTGGAGATCGAGCACGCCATTCGCGTTCACATCCTTATCCCAGTGCCACGGTTCGTACCACATCCGGAACCACACCTTCTCCGTCGCATTGGTCGTGCCTGCGTGGATCTGCTTGTACAGACCAAGAGCCTGGTTGCCATCTAAGGTCTCGAACTCGGACATAAAAAGCGGATTCCAGGTCACCGAGTCCTTGACCGGGGCTTGGAGGAGTTGAGGGTTAAAGATGGGTTCGGATTTGGTGTACGGAGGGTCTTCGGGGGGCAATCTGGTGAAAGGATCTAGTGCCTGAGGATCTCCCACTTGGGTCTGGACAGAAACGCTTCCATCGGCCGTGGCCTCCACCTGGGCAACGGAGGGCGATTCTGCAACGAGTCCAGCCAGTGCTACAAATAAAAAAACGACAACGCTCAATGCAACTACAAGTCTTAGTGCCTTGGGCATTTCTCCTCCTCCCTTGTGCAATTCACTGTGATAGCTGGCACTGTTCGTGGGGCTTTATCTTCTTTACTATCTTACCACGAAAGTGTCAATTTGTCAACATACACGCAATCCGCGTTTACTTTCTTGTAACTCAATTGCTGGAAGTCCACCCAGTACTCCGAATTGTCATTGTTCGGTATCTGCTGCTTGCCAAACAAGAGAATTCCGTTATAATAATTTCACTATAATCAATGACGTAAACCAAAAAACGAAAGATACGCCTCGTGTTGCCCCGGGAAGGGGGCACGCACTCTTGCAGACAAAAGATTGGAGGAACCATGCCTCGTCCAAGAGAAATGGGATACCAGACTGCCTTGGAAAAGGCCTGTCGCGACTTGCAAAAACTCGAACCCTACAAGACAGCGTATATGGCTGGCTGCGACTTTCGCCAGGATGATGAAGGGGGACAGTTCCTGGTTCCCTTTTTTGGAGAAGAGCATATCGTCACTTTTCCCCACATTTCCGTGCGCAATGCCAGCGGCCAAGAAGCAGACATCACCACGCGCCTTATTATCCTGCACTACCTCATTCACGCCGATGGGACGTTCCCAGCCGACCGTTGGATCACGTTTCGTGAGCTGCCCGATGGGCTGATCTATGACCAAGCCTTTCAGAAACGCGCCAGCCTGCGCTTGGTGCAGGCTTATGGGAGGGATGCCAAGGGCTTTGCCGTGGCGGCAAAGGCTCTGGGCGGAGAGCGGCTCTCCTTCGGTGACGCCGCTTATATGTTTCGCCTGCTGCCTCGTATACGCATGGCGGTCATTCTCCATCTCGGGGATGAAGAATTTGGGCCAACTGTGAACGTCCTTTTCGATGCGGCTGCTGGCCATTACCTGCCCATCGAAGACCTGGCCGTGCTTGGGGGCATGCTAGCCAGCAAGTTAATCAAAGCAGGCAACGTGTAACTCGTCACGCATTACGTTTTACGTATTCCGTTTTGCATATCCCGTTTTACGTTTTCGCGTATCCCGTGTTCCGTAACCCGGCAGATCTGCTTGTCCTCTTCCCCTAGCAGACGAATCGCTGCCTCTGGACAGGCCCGTACGCATTCCATGCAGCGGATGCATCCTGTGGAGTTAGCATCTTCATAGATGCAGATGTCCACTGGGCATACTCTGCGACAAAGTCCGCATTGGCTGCAGCTTGTCTCATCCACAGCCAAACGCAACGTGCTGAGCCGATTGAAGGGCGACCAGATGGCCCCAAGAGGGCAGACCAAGCGGCAGAATGGACGCTTGCTACCCAACATCCAGACGAGGAACCCCAACAAGATGACTACTTTCACTACAAACAACCACCCTGCCTGTGCACGCAAGCCGGCATCCAGGAGAATCCAGGGAATACCCGCCTCAATCGTCCCAACCGGACAGAGTTTAGAGAACCAGGGTTCGTGCGTGAAAAATGGAACAATGCCTACCAGCATGATCAGGAATGCATAACGCAACCAGCCCAAGTGGCTTGACACCCACTGATCGGGCCAGCGCCATGTAGTGGGATGGAGATCCTCGGGGCGCAGCCTGCGTCCCAGCCCATACATCAGTTCTTGGAACCATCCAAAGGGACACAACCAGCCACAAGCCAGGCGCCCCATCAATGCTCCGACCAAGCCAAGCACACCCAAGGTATAGAAGGGAAATTGATGTATCGCGGCAAAATGCTGCAATGTGCCAATAGGACAGGCAAAGATAGCTGCAGGACATGCGTAACAATTCATGCCCAAACAAGGAACAGCCTTCAAGGACTGCAGGACAAACGAATTCATCACGAGAAACGAAAAGGCCTGGACGTAACGCCTTCGCGCTGTGAGCAAAAAAGAGATCAATCTAGACACTTTGGTTATTGCTAACTCCCTGAACCTCGGTATTGATAGCAAACACATTAGCACTACAATAGCGCACTAAAGTGCGCACTACGAACCTATGGTACTACAAACTTGCCATCTTCCTATTGGATGCCAATGCAGGATGAGCAAAGCAGAGTCGCATTCAGCCAGGTAATGAGCGCCTGACCCCATGCCAAACCAAGCGCAATGGCAAACAATGCCACCACAAGGAGAATGCGGTTGATTGCCCGCGCTCGTGCATACCCTGTAGTATTTGACTCGGTTGGTCTTTGTTCAGCAACCATAGCAGCACAACATCTGAGTTAATGGCAACACCTGGTGCTACCTACGCTATCCTCGTACCAGAAGAGTGCGCACAATCAGAAAAACACCGAGCAGGATCAGTGCTACTGGCCAGAGCATCCACATCGTCGCACCCAATGGCCCCACGCCTATGCCCACCACGGTCAGCACTCCTGCCGGTATCAAGGCCCACCAGTTGCGGCGATCCACGGCAAAAATCGCCAAAAACACAGCCGCTATACCTAACATGATGAGGGTAGGAATCCACTCCTCGCCCAACCACTGGCCCAATGCCATCACCAGTCCCATGAAGGCCATGACGCCGCCGGGAATGAGCGCCCACCAATTCTTGCGGCGATCCAAGGCGAAGATGAGCAGGAAAGGCACAGCACTGCCCCAAAAGCCCACCAGATTGACCAGCACATCCGGCAGCCCCAGCCCGTCCAGCAAAGAACTCACTCCCCAAGCGCTAAGGATACCCGCCGGGATGAGAGCCCACCAACCATCCTTGGCACTCTGCTTGAAGAAAATGTAGAAGAAAGGCAGGGCACTGCCACCAAACCCAACCAACTGGATAAGCCAGCCAGGCAACCCGAGAGCCCCGAACAGCAAGCCCAAGCCCCAGGCTAGCATAATGCAAGCGGGGATCAGCGGCCACCATTCAACCGGATTGCTTAGCCATAGCGAGCCAAAGACCACCGCTCCGGCCAGCAAGGCCAGGCTGCCCCACACTGCTCCCTGGAGCACAATCCACCCCAATTGCGCCAGCAGCAAGAGCACACCCACCATGATCACGAGCAATCCTGCAATCACACGCCCCCAATGCTTTCCCATCAGCGCATACCACCTTTCCTTGTCGTATTGTCTTGCGTGAGTAATGCAACCAATATAAATTAATTATAGCATGCATTGCATGAAATCGCTAGCGAGCCTTTACCGCAATTTACCGTATTGATGCAGCAACTTTTGCCCAGCATCGACAGCAGGACCTCTGGCCCATGCCCATCGCGTCTTTCCATCCTCTTGGCTCGCCAGAGGGCATTGTACACCGCTTCCTCCCTTGGGCCCAAGTGGATGTAAATAGAAATCCCGCTATCTTGCGTAACCAATGCTCTTATAGCGTGTTTTGTAAGCAAATATAAATGTCAGGAGAAGAGAATATGCCTAAAATTGCGATAGTCACCGATAGTGGGGCAGACCTGCCCCAAGAGCTTTGCGCCCGATATGGCATTACCGTAGTGCCGCTGGTCGTGCGCTTTGGCGAAGAGGTGTATCTGGATGGCCAGCTATCGGTGGACGAGTTCTGGAAAAAAGCGGAAAAAGGGCCACCTTACCCCCAGACTTCACAGCCAGCCACCGGGATGTTCGAGCAAGTATTCGCGGAATTGATCGGACAAGGCAATCACGTCCTGTGCTTAACGATCACGAGCAAACATAGCGGAACGCTTAACTCAGCCTATGCTGCCGCGCAAAATTTTCCCGGGCAAGTCACGGTCTTTGACACGCTTTCTCTCTCGCTAGCCCAGGCCTATCAGGCGATAACCGCTGCCAAGGCAGCCGCAGAGGGCAAAAGCCTCGAAGAAATCCTGACCCAACTTGAAAACATCCGCGCCCGTACGCACCTGTTCATTGTTCTGGATACCATCGAGTACTTGCGACGGGGTGGACGCGCTGATCAGATTATTCCCGTGCTGGAACGTGTGGTCCGCATGTTAAATATCAAACCTATTCTCGAAGTGATAGATGGCCAACTCAAACTGCTGGGCGCTGCTCGCTCGCGTGAGAAGGGACTGGAGCGTATTCAGCAAGAAATTGCTAGCCGGGCCCCGGCAGAAATGCTCATCGTCGTTTACACCAGACAGACCAATGCTGCGGCTGCACCCTCTTTCGCCCGCACGCTTGCGGAGTGCATCCACTTTCCGCTCGAGCAGGTCATGATGACAGAAACAGGCGCTGTCCTATCCAGCCATGCTGGTCCAGGAGTGATTGCCGCAGCCATTGTGCAGCATAAGGACTAGGTTCTAACCCGCGGATCGCGCTACCCATTCGTGTCACTCTGGCAAGAAACTTGCAAAACCTCAGAGAGCCCACGACGGAGCTGGGTATCTGGCAAGCTCCGCTACCATTTGGATTGCACTCCGAGCCTCCTTAACCGTGCAGACCCTTCCTGCGACGTGCTCCAATATGGCGAAGTCAGTACATGCTAAATTCATCCTTTGCCTAAGTTGCCCCCATGAACTTCGGACACGAGTTGGAACATCCCTGCCAATCTCTGGTTCTCCATCTCTAAGCGAAATCTCCCAAAAGTGATTCTTTGCCGCTTAGTGGCTCAGAATGATGTTTCGAGGTAGTATATCAAGCAGTGGTCCGAAGCTATGCCCTAACCTGGGCTCTGCTAGCTTGGAGCAGCGGGAAATTCAGATTATACTTAGCATCAAAGGAGTAAGACATGGACGAAGAAATCATCATTAGCCCGGATACAAAAAGAGTAAACCGGATACCCCCGGGCCAGCGGCTCACTGACAAATGGCCTGTGCTGCATTACGGTTTTGTGTCCCAAATTGACTTGGCTCAGTGGACGTTCACTATATCGGGCTTGGTCAAAGAAAAACGAGTTTTGAGTTATGAAGAATTCACTGCCTTGCCCCGTGTGAAGGTGTTCTCTGACATCCATTGCGTCACAGGTTGGTCACGACTGAACAACCTGTGGGGAGGGATAAGCACCAACACGATCAAGAGCTTGACCACGATACTCCCTGAGGCCAAATTTGTCATCGTCCACGCCGCAGGTAATTTCACGACCAATCTCACGCTGGACGATTTCTTCGCATTGGATGCGTTATTCGCCATGGAGCATGACCATCAACCTCTCACGCCAGCGCATGGTTATCCAGTGCGGCTAGTCATACCTAGACTCTACTTTTGGAAAAGCGCCAAATGGGTTACTGGCATCGAATTCAGAGCAAAGGATATGCCCGGCTTTTGGGAATCCCGTGGATACCACAATCACGGTGACCCATGGAAAGAAGAGAGATATAGTTAGCGCTATCTTTGACCCTTGAAAATCGCATGAGCAGACAGACCAATGCCCCTACTGAAACAGATAACCTAGAGCTGATCCATGCTCTAGCAATTGCAGAAGTATACCAGGCCCTGGATACGCGCCCGGGGGGATTAACGCAGGCAGAAGCTGCCGAGCGCCTGCGACGCTTTGGACGAAACGCCATCCATAAGGTGAAAGGCAAACCCCTTATCCTGCGCTTCCTGGTCAATTTTACCCACCTCATGGCAATCCTGCTGTGGGTTGGTGGTGCAATCGCTTTCATCGCTCAGATGCCCCAGTTAGGCATCGCGATTTGGCTAGTCAATTTCATCAACGGCGCTTTCAGCTTCTGGCAGGAATATCGTGCAGAGAAAGCCGCCGAGGCTTTGCGCCGTCTCCTTCCAACTTATGCCCGTGTGTTGCGCGAGGGAGAGGAGCAGCACATTCCTGCTGAGGAATTGGTGCCCGGCGATGTGCTGCTGTTGAGTGAGGGGGATCACATCTCTGCCGATGGCCGCCTAGTGCATGAGGTGGAACTCCAGATAGACCAATCCACCCTCACGGGAGAATCCCACCCAGTGCACAAGACGAGCGAAGCTGTTCTGCAAACGGACTTGGCTCGTAGCGAGTTGCCCAACCTGGTCTTTGCCGGCACAAATGTGGTTGCTGGCACAGGCAAGGCAGTTGTCTTTGCGACAGGCATGAAAACCGAGTTCGGCAGAATCGCCCATTTCACGCAAGCATTGGAGGAAGAGCCAAGCCCCTTGCAGCAAGAGTTGAGCAACGTAACCAAAGTGGTCACGGCCGTGGCGGTGGGAGTCGGCTTGATCTTCTTCGTGTTGGCTGCCGCGTTGGTTGGCATCAATCTGGCCGAGAGCTTTATCTTTTCCCTAGGCATGATCGTTGCATTTGTGCCCGAGGGGCTGCTGCCCACGGTGACCCTAGCCTTGGCTATGGGTACACAGCGCATGGCTCAACGCCATGCTTTGATTAAGAAACTCTCCGCCGTCGAGACGCTGGGCTGCACCAGCATCATCTGCACCGACAAGACTGGCACACTCACTCAGAATGAAATGACGGTGCGCGGCCTGTGGGTAGCCGGACGGCAACTGACCGTAACTGGCGTTGGTTATGCGCCTGAGGGTCGAATCCTGTCCGCTGGACAACCTATCCCGATCCCTGTAGATGGCGATCTACGGCAATTGCTTGTCGCTGGCGTCCTCTGCAACAATGCTCATCTCCTGCCTCCTAACGATGATTCCCCACGCTGGTCAGTGCTAGGCGATCCCACTGAAGCCGCTTTACAAGTACTGGCCCTCAAAGGTGGGCTCGACCTGGAAACCGAAATGCGCCAAGCCCCATGTTTGTGCGAACTCCCCTTCGAGTCGCGTCGCAAACGCATGAGCATGGTTCGGCAGAGCGGAACCGTGCGAGTAGCCTATGTCAAAGGCGCGCCAAAAGAAACGCTGGCGCTATGTAGCCATATCCAAATGGATGGTCTGCAGCGTCCCTTGGATGAGGCCATGCGTGCACAAATTATCGCTGCCAATGACGAGTATGCACGCAACGGATTGCGTGTACTGGCTGTTGCCATGCGCTCACTAGCAGGAGATGCATCCTGTTATGCTCCATCAGAGTATACAGCCCAGGACGTCGAGCGTGATCTGACCTTTCTCGGGTTGGTAGCGATGATGGATCCACCCCGACCAGAAGTGGCGGAAGCTGTAGAGAAATGTCATCGTGCTGGTATACGCGTAGTGATGATCACCGGAGATTATGGGCTGACCGCGGAAAGCATCGCCCGCCGCATAGGCATCATCCGCACCAGAAATCCCCGCATCATCAGCGGCAGCGAATTGGATGCCATGGATGACGGGAAGCTGCAGGAAGCTTTGCAGGCTGAGGTCATCTTCGCCCGTGTGGCTCCAGAGCACAAACTGCGTGTGGTTAGCGCGCTTCAGAAGATGGGACACATTGTGGCGGTCACAGGTGACGGGGTCAATGATGCGCCGGCCTTGAAAAAGGCGAACATCGGAGTGGCAATGGGACTCGCTGGCACCGATGTGGCTAAGGAGGCAGCGGATATGGTCCTGACGGACGATAATTTCGCCTCCATTGTCAATGCCATAGAGGAAGGGCGAGCGGTCTATGCCAATATCAAGAAATTCATCACGTACATCTTTACTAGCAACACGCCTGAAGCCGTGCCCTTTATCCTTTTTGCACTCAGCCGGGCGCGCATCCCATTGGCCCTGAATGTGATGCAAATTCTCTCCATTGACCTAGGCACCGACATCGTGCCTGCCCTGGCTCTAGGTGCTGAGCCCCCAGAACCTGGGTTGATGGATCGTCCCCCGCGCAATTTGAAAGAGCATGCCATTACCCCTGCCCTGCTGGCTCGTGCATATCTCTGGTTGGGACCAGTACAAAGTTTGGCGACGATGGCCGCCTTTTACCTGCAGTACTGGATGAACGGCTACCGGGGGCAATGGTTGGATTTGCCTTCGAGTGGCATTCTGTACCGTTCTGCAACGGCTATGGCGCTTGCTGCAGTCGTAACGACCCAGATTGGCAACTTGTTCGCCCAGCGTTCAGAGCGAATCTCTACCTTTCGTGTGAGTCCGTGGAACAACCGGTTGCTATGGGTGGGTATCCTCAGCGAACTCGCGGTCGTCGGACTGATTATTTATGTCCCATTGTTTCAAAGCATTTTTGGCACAGCGTCCTTCCCATTGCAGAACTGGTTGTTCCTGTTTGCCTGGACGCCGTCCTTGCTATTGATGGACGAATTGCGCAAGATGTGGCTGCGCTACCGTGAACGTCAGAGGTCTGTACCAACTCAACCGAAGTAACCAAGGAATCCTTGCGATTCCACTGAGGAGGTGCTCGATGAAAATCATCATTATTGGTTGTGGAAGGCTTGGCGCTGGACTGGCAAAACTGCTCAGCCTGCAAGGCCACGCCGTGACCGTGGTGGATAGCGATCCTCTTGCCTTTGAACGTTTGGGCCCTGCATTCAAAGGCAAGACGGTAGTTGGCATTGGCTTTGATCATGAAGTCCTAATACAAGCTGGAATCGAACGCGCCGATTGTCTGGCGGCGGTAACAGCCAGCGATGATGCCAATGTGGTGGCTGCTCGCCTTGCTAGTCAGGTATTCCATGTCCCCAAGGTTGTCGCCCGCCTGTATGATCCACGCAAAGCGGAAATCTACCAACGGCTTGGACTGCAGACCATCTCTCCCGTCACGTGGGGCATCAATCAAATTGCTGAGTTGCTTTGCCGTTCTCCCCTGGAAACCGTCCTGAGACTGGGCAGCGACGTCAACATCATCGAAGCGGAAGTGCCTGCTCTCCTGGTGGGACGCACTGTGCGGGACCTGACCGTCCTGGGCGAGGTTCACGTAGTGGCAATCACGCGCAGTGGCAAGACCTTCTTACCCACGCAGGGCACGGTGCTTCAAGCTGGCGACCTGATTCATCTGGCAGCTCTCACCACATCTACCAAACGGCTCAAGGCGCTGCTGGGATTGGAATAAGGAGGAAAAGCAAATGGTCATGATGGTCTTGATTGTAGGGGGAGGCAAAGTAGGAACGCATTTAGCCTCCATGCTACTAAGCGAGGGGTATCGCGTGAAAGTCATCGAACTCAAGCGGGAAGAGATCCCGCGCTTGCAGCGTGATCTGCCAGCAGAAGTGGTGATACAAGGCAACGGCACAGACCCCAACGTGCTAGAGGCAGCTGGTATTCGTCAGGCAGATGTCGTCGCGGCTGTAACAGGAGCAGATGAAACGAACCTCGTTGTGGCTAGCCTGGCGCACTTCGAGTTTCATGTGCCAAGAGTCATCGCTCGCGTAAACAACCCCAAGAACGCTTGGCTATTCACTCCAGAAATGGGCGTGGACGTGGGACTGAACCAGGCAGACCTAATGGCCCATCTCATTGCGGAGGAGATGTCGCTGGGCGACATGATGACCTTGCTCAAGTTGCGCAAAGGGCAGTACTCGCTGGTAGAGGAGAAGGTGGATCCCACCGCCATAGCCGTAGGTAAGGCAGTGCGCGAACTGCAACTACCCAGTGAATGTCAATTGGCCGCTATCATCCGCAAGGGACAGCTCCTCATTCCTCATGGCGATACCGTGTTGCAGCCCGCTGACGAGGTACTGGCCGTGGTGCATGCCTCACAAGTAGCCCAACTGGCAGTTCTCCTTGGCCCACAAGCAAGTTCTACGTCTCAAAGCGGAAAACAATAAGGGAGGAAGAACATGGCTACAGGCGAATCTCACTTGATTGCTGACCAGTGCCCACAATGTGGCGGCAATCTGCCGTCAGGCGGCGAGCAAATCATCTGCCCCTATTGCGGGTCCCGCCTCATCCGGTATCGCACAGGACCACTTACAGAAACAGAAAGGGGTCAGGAGGCCTTTGTCCAGGGCATGCATCTAAAGCTCTTCTCCTGTGTGGACACGCAAGGCGTAGGCATGGAAGCCTTTCGCATGCTCATCCCTAGCGGCTGGGAATTCGAAGGAGGTGTGCATTGGCTGATGAACAATCCAGGCATGCCTGCTGTCATTGCCTTTCAAGTGCGTAACCCTGGTGGCGCAGAGGCCTTTGAGGTCTTTCCGGCTCAACCTTTCTACTGGACAAATAACCCTATGGTGCTAATGACGTGTCCAGTGGGTAGCTTCTACTTTGGAAATGAAGTTCGACCTCCTGTTGGTGCACAGCAGGCTTTACGTGAGGTCGTGCTTCCACGTTTCAGAGGCAATATAGCAGGCCTGCAGATTACTCATGAGGAGCATCTACCTGACCTGGCCAGCCAGTTGCAGGCAACTCGCCCCGAGGCACCCAGTGCTCTAACCACCGCAGACGGCGCCAAAACCCGCGTGCGCTACACAAAAGACATGGCTACTATTGAAGAGGAGTTTTTCTGCGTGGTTGAGCTCACCCGCATTGTAACGCCAATGCTGATGGGAGCAGTGGAAAACATCTTCTGGCAAGCCAGTTACCTTTTCTCATTCCGTGCTCTAGCTGGACGATTGGATAACTTGGCGGATCTCTACCAAGTCATGACCAGTTCCTTCCGTCTAAACCCACTGTGGTACAGCCGTTACACGCAGGTCAGCCAATACCTGGTTCAGAATCAGATTCAACAGATACACAATGTGGGTCAACTCAGCCGCATTATTAGCCAAACTAGCAACCAAATCAGCGATATGATGATGGAATCCTACTATCAGCGACAACAGACATACGACCGCATTTCCAGCAGCTTCAGCCAGGCGATACGCGGGGTTGATGAGTACCATGACCCATTCAAAGAATACGGTATAGAACTGCCAGGTGGCTATCGGCATGCTTGGGCCAATAGCCTGGGCGAGTACATCCTAACCGATGACCCGGGCTTTAACCCAAACATCGGATCGAATCTGAACTGGCAGCCTATGGAGCGAAAATAGGAACACAACCTTCTGCATCCAATATCAAGGGATTTGTTTGGTAGCTTTGTGTCGTATTATAATTTGCCCAAGGCTTCCCTGCCTTGCACCATAAAATCCAAAGGGCTTGCTGTAATCTTCACTGGCTCAGAAAGACGCAGCACGCTACAGAAAAGGAGAATTGCGATGAAAGCACATTCTAGATACCGCTGGTTCGTTGTCGTCACTTTCTTTGCCTTTATGCTGCTTCATCAATGCGACAAGCTCCTCATTGGCCCCCTGACGACACAGATTATGAACACGTTCCACATCAACGAAGCACAGATGGGGGCAGTCGTCACCGGTGCGCTCATTGTCGGCGCTATCCTGTACCCAGTTTGGGGCTACCTCTACGACCGTTATGCACGCTCAAAACTGCTCGCGTTGGCTTCATTCATTTGGGGTTCGACCACCTGGCTCAGCGCCATCGCGCCCACATACGGAGCCTTTCTGGCCACCCGCGCCACGACTGGCATTGACGATTCCAGTTACCCTGGACTGTACAGCCTCATCTCCGACTATTTTGGGCCAGAGATGCGCGGCAAAATCTATGGATTGCTGCAGATCGCGCAGCCCTTTGGCTATATGCTGGGCATGTTGTTGGGTCTTCTGCTCAGCAATGCATTGGGCTGGCGTGGCATTTACTACGTTACTGGTTCCCTGGGCATCCTGCTGTCGTTGCTCATCTTTTTTGGCGTGCGCGAAGCGCCACGCGGCAAAGCCGAACCTGAACTGCGGGACCTGGAACAGATTGGGATTTACCGCTTCAACCTACAGACCGCTCTGGGGCTGTTCAAAAAGCGTAGCCTAGTGTTGTTGTTCATCCAGGGATTCTTTGGCGTTTTCCCGTGGAATGTGATCACCTACTGGTTTTTCCGCTACCTCGAGACAGAACGCGGGTACTCCAGCACCGCCGTGTTCACGACCATGGCCACCGCCGTGCTGGTCCTATCGGCAGGCTACTTCGTGGGTGGCGCAGTGGGCGACTTTTTCTTCAAGCGCACACCCCGTGGCCGGGCGCTGGTAGCCATGACGGGTGTTTTAATGGGAGCCATCCTGCTGGTCATCACGCTGAGCATCCCGGCTGGCAATCAAATGCTGTTCATGATATTGCTTTGCTTGACCGCCCTGTTCATCCCCATCGCTTCGCCCAACGTGGTCTCCACAGTCTATGACATTACACTGCCAGAGGTGCGCAGCACAGCACTGGCCGTGCAGTACTTTATCGAATCAGCGGGTGCAGCTCTAGCACCACTGATGGCTGGGCTGATTGCTGTACGCTCCTCCCTGCACAATGCCATTCTATCCATTTGCGTATCCACCTGGATACTCTGTGCCCTTTTCTTTGCTGTGGTAGCCTATTTGGTGCCGCGTGATATTGCAGCCCTGCGCGGTCAGTTGCGCGAGCGAGCTGAATATGAACGAGCCATGCAAGCAAAGGCAAAACCGGGATAAACAGAAATCTCGAAGACAAATTGTTGGGATTATCTTGGTGAATCAAAAAGGCGAAATCCTTCTGCTTCACCGCGCGAACGATCCAAGCATTCCCGCACCCAATACGTGGGGATTGGTTGGCGGCCACGTTGAGCCGGGAGAAACCTTGGAGGAAGCACTCCGCCGAGAAGTAGAAGAGGAGATCCGCTTTCACCTGGAGTCATACCAGCCGTTTGGCGAATTCCACGACGAGGAGTTCGAGCGATATGTCTATATCGGCCCGATTGACAAAGAGTTGCATCAACTGCACCTGGGAGAGGGTCAGAGCTTTGGCTTCTTCTCGCCACAATACGCTCTGACCCATCTCCCTCTAAGCGAACCAACCAGAAAGTGCCTGATCGTCTACGCACAGACTTTCAAACGTTCCACAGAGAGGATCACAGCATAGAAAACCAGCCAATCTCGATGACAACTTCTTAATTGGGAGCAACAGAAAGGATCACGGTATTGGTGCGAACTTCATGATGCGGTGATTGCCCGAGTCCGCCACGTAGATGTTCCCCTCCCCATCCACCGCGATCCCAGAAGGCACGTTGAACGACCCCGCATCGCTCCCATATGCCCCCCACACCGCCACCACCTTCCCACTCCCATCAAACTTCACCACACGATGATACTCAGGCGCCGTCGCATACACATACCCACGCCCATCCACCGCCACATATGGCTTGTTCACCGGCGACTCACTCTCCCATCCCAATACCATCCACTCCGTCACATACTTCCAACCCCCATCAAACTTCTGTATCCGCTCGTTCCACACATCCGCTACATACACGTTCCCTCCCCCATCCACCGCCAAACCACACGGCTCACGCATCTGCCCACTCAACGACCCCCCTCCGCCCCACTGCCCCACAAACTCACCCTCAGTTGTGAACTTCAACACCCGCTTGTTCCCCGTGTCGCTCACCAATAGCTTCCCCTCACCATCCACCTCAATGTCACGCGGCCCATAAAACACATCCGTCGCTCCCAACACGCCACCCGTGTCCCCAAATACACCCCACTGCTTCACAAAACGCCCTTCCCTATCAAACTTCTGGATGCGGTGGTTCCATGTGTCCGCCACATACACGTCCCCTCCCTTATCCACCGCTATCCCCCACGGCTCCTGAAACTCCCCAGCACCATCCCCTTGCCGCCCCCAACCACGCACATACCGCCCAGCATTGTCAAAAACCTGCACCCGATGGTTGCGCGTGTCCACTACATACACATTCCCCTGCTCATCCACCGCTATCCCCTTCGGATCGTTGAACTGCCCTGCCCCTGTGCCAAAACTGCCCCAGGTCAGCACCGCCGAAACTTGAATGCGCCGCTTCTCGTATTCATCCTCAGGCAGTTCAAGCCCTATGCCTGCCACCTCAGGCCCATAATCCCACAACTGCGCCGCAATGTCCTTGCGCACGTACAAGGCAAACTTGCTCACCAAAGGCCAAGATGTAGTAGCGTGGGGGTATTTGCGGGACCAGATGATGTCCCACCAGTACTTGCGCCTGGCAGGGTCGCACAGATCGTTCCACAATTTGGCGAGGGTCAGGTTGCGGTATGGCTCTTCATCAGGCCACCAGATGAGCCGATAGTCTCGTCCTCTCCGAATGTATTTCCCAACCAGTTGCGATCTCAGTTTGGCTTCATTGCCTAGACCAATGATGACCACATGCGGATCACCAAACAAACCGCTCTCTCCGGTGAAGAAGGTCACCCCTTCGCGATCGCGCAGATACCAGAAGAAGGGTTGCTGTGATTCATTATCGTAGGCAATCTGGAGCACTTGAGAGCCAATCATCCGCCGCGACATTTCATCCAACTCACGCATGAGAGCCGCCGTATCCGGTGTCGCAGCCGCATACACGAGGAATTCGGTCGCATAGTCCTGGTTGATAAAACTCAACATCAACGCAAAACGCACCGTAACGGCGATCAAAACGACACAAAGCAAGGCCAGGACAATGCGCGCCCAGCCACTGCAACCGAGCTGGCGACCGCGGGTATAGATCCACACCGCTGCAATCACAAACAAAACCAGCGCCAGTACCCAGCGCAAAGTGGATTGCAACTGATCAAGCCCTGTCCCACTAAATGGGCGTATCGGGCTGCGCATGGTGGCCAACAAGATAAAAAGCGAGAACGCACCTACAGCAAGCAAGAGCATCATGGAAAGTGCCCCTTGATACACTAACTTGCGCCAATCGGTTGACTCCCATACCCGACCAAGAAACCATCCGCCCAACAGCCCCAACGGCAAGACCAAGTGCATGTTCTGCCAAGGCATCTTCTCACCCGCCCACGCCCAGATGACAAGGTTCGTCACTGTCCAATAGATGAGAAAAGGAACAAACACCTTCGCCCCTTCCCTTGTCACCGCAATCGCTGGAGCAGCCTCCTGCCTGCCTGTCCTACGCCTCCGTCCCGTTGCTCCTGGGCTAGTTGCAGGAGTTGCCTCGGCCTCGCTCTCCGCCCCCACCCATTGAGAACGGCGACCTGTCCAGAAGTAATAGACCATGGCTGCGCCCGTCAGCAAAGAGGGCAAAAATTCGTACAGTGCATTCAAGAAAAAGAAGTAGTACCAGGGCTGCCCACCGCGCCTCACCTCCTGCTGCGACAACCAGTGCCCCAACATGCCTACCATGCCCGTGACAACCCCACGCGCATTCGTTAACATTGTGGTGTAGAACAGAATAAAGATAACGTAATAGATTGCGGCACAAGTCAGCCAGACCTTGCGCTTCCACCACACACCAAGCGCTATCGAAACAACCAACAATAGCAGCACCACGGTCCCCGTACGCACAATGCCAGTCGAACTATAGTCCAGGGGATTCCACTTGAACACACTGACAACCACAGGCGCAATGAGCGGTAGAGCCAGAGTCCCCAACAAC
>JACIWW010000028.1 GCA_014360905.1 Chloroflexota bacterium | reverse complement strand
GCTCCTCTTGCAAGGCAGCTACTTGTGCGCGCAAAGTATTGTTCTCAGCACGGAGGGCAACGACTTCTTCTTCCAGTGTCATGTGCTCAGTATACCACAGCTAGCCCTAATCTGAACAATTACCTTGCGTAACTGTTCAGATTTGAGGTAAAGAATCTTAAGCGAGCAAGCTCATGTCACAAGATGTAGTAGTGCCACGATAGCTAGGCACTAATAGTAGAAGCCGAGCTATCCACAACCCACTGAACCTAGCCCTAATCTGAACACTTACCTTGCGTCGTATTTTGACTTGCGATGAAACCCATTTATAATATACACTAACCAAGCGGATGAAAAGATCTGAATAGAAGGTGCCGGAGAAAGCCGCCACTGACTGCCGCTTGTCCTCGGATACGAAAACATGGCTGGGCTCCCACGATGGTGAGCATGCTCAACTTAGAGCACCGCGACCTCGAAGTACGCCCCAGCAAATGTAGCGGTGCTGCTTTTCAACGCAGGCACACAACGGCGGAGCCTGCCTTGTATTCACCCCAATTAAGCAGGATTTCAGAGTTAGCCGATGTCTGAAGCTAGTGCAAAAGACTCAGAACAGATTCCTCAAGTCAAGACTGCAGCCATCATCCCTGCGCATAACGAAGAGCGCTTTATTGGCAGTGTAGTGCTGCAAGTACACAAGTACGTGGATGTGGTCATTGTTGTTGATGATGGTTCGACCGATGCTACCGCGGAGATCGCGGAAGCGGCAGGAGCGCTGGTCATCCGCCACCCCCAGAACCTGGGGAAGGGCGCTGCTCTGAGCACCGGTTTCCGCGCTGCGCGGAAGCTGTTGCCGCAAGCAGTAGTGATCCTAGACGCCGATGGCCAGCACCAGGCTAAGGAAATCCCGATGGTCCTTCGTCCAGTGCTTGAAGGGAAAGCGGATATGGCGGTGGGTTCTCGTTTTCTGGGCGTGCGAAGCCATATCCCTCGCCTGCGCGTTCTCGGAATGCATGCCCTAACACTGGCTTCCAACCTGGGTTCTGGAGTGAGGGTGAGCGACTCCCAGACCGGGTTCCGGGCTTTCTCAGAGGAAGCCCTTGCCAGCATTGTTCTCCGGGCTCGTGGCTTCTCCGTGGAATCAGAGATGCAATTCCTGGCCAAGGAACTTGGCCTGAGAATCATGGAAGTACCCATCTCGGTCAATTACACGGATGCCCCAAAACGCAACATCATTGTCCAAGGGCTCGAAGTACTGAACGGCATTCTCCAGTTGATGGGCCAGCACCGCCCGCTGCTCTTCTTCGGCGTGCCTGGCCTGGCGATGCTGCTCTTTGGCCTCTGGTGGGGCTATCGAGTTGTGGACATCTATCGCAAAGTACAGGAACTGGCCATTGGCTATGCCATGCTTGCTGTGCTCCTGTGCATCGTTGGCAGCGTGGTCCTTTCCACTGGCATTACCTTGCACACTCTCCGCGCGTTGCTCCTCGAACTAGTTCAAAAGCGAGAGTGACACTGCATACGACCAATGGCTCACCGGGGTATGCCTGCTGACAAACACAATGCCGCCCTCATGCCAACCCACGGGGAAAAAGCACACCCCCTTGTCAGTGTGATCATCGTCAACTACAACGGAAGGCATTACTTAGAAGCATGCCTCCGTTCGCTGCTGAGCAATAACCTCCCTCCGCATGAGATTATTTTAGTGGACAATGCCTCCACAGACGACAGCGTGTCCTATGCACAGCGAGCCTTTCCCAGCGTAAGGGTCATCTGCAACCAAGCCAACCTGGGATTTGGGCCAGGCTGCAATGCGGCAGCGCGATACGCACGGGGACAATACCTGGCATTCCTAAACCCTGATACGGTAGTGAAGCCTGGATGGTTGGAGGCGCTCATCGCAGCTCTACAGGCGGACCCCCAGGCTGGGTTGGCCACACCTAAGATCTTGTTGCTGGCTGATCCAGAACGCATCAACACCTGCGGCAATGAGGTGCATTATACCGGGCTAACGCTATGCCGTGGCTTTGGCATGATGTACGACGCTTTCCCACACTTGGAAGAAGTGAGTGCAGTCTCAGGTGCAGCTTTCGCCATCCGCCGTGATCTTTTCGCCGCGCTGGGCGGATTTGACGAGGCTTTTTTCCTGTACATGGAGGACACGGACCTCTCCTGGCGCGCGTGTCTGGCTGGCTACCGTTGCCTGTATGTCCCCTCCTCCATCGTGTTACATGACTATACCCTGCGTTTTGGCCCGTTGAAGACTTTCTATCAGGAGCGCAATCGCTATCTGATGTTGCTCAAAGGGCTGCGCTGGGCGACGTTGCTCATCCTCCTGCCGGCGCTGCTTCTGGCCGAAGGGGTGACCTGGGCCTTTACACTGCTGCGTGACCACCTGCACTGGCGTAACAAAGTCCGGGCCTACCGCTGGATCGCGGCCCATTGGCAGGAAGTGATGAGAAAGCGCAGGCAGGTGCAAGCTCAGAGAAAAGTGCCCGATCGCGATCTCCTCAGGTACTGTGCATACCGCCTCCCGTATGAGCAGTTAGATACCAGCTTAGTTGGACGCCTAGCCGGCCTCGTCTTGAACCCTTTGTTTTTCATCCTGCACAAACTGGCTCTGGCCTTGATTAGGTGGTAAGGCGTGCGTATCGCCCATGTTACCGCTACCTTTCCCCCGCATTACGCTGGCACCGGCATAGTTTGTTATTACAACGCCCTCGGCCTGGCTCGCCTGGGACATGAGGTAACGGTGTTCACCGCCGATTACCCACCATGCCAGCCCGTCTACCCCCAGGAAATCACGGTGCAGCGCCTGCGGCCGTGGTTGCATATTGGCAACGCGCCCCTTTTGCCCGGATTGCTGCAACTCGAGGGGTTTGATCTCATACACCTGCACTACCCGTTTTACTCTGGTGCAGAGCTGATTTTCTACAAAGCAATGAGAAATAGCTTGCCGTATGTTATCACATACCATCAGGATGTGCTCTTTCCTGGCCTTCTAAGCCTTCTTGAAAAGCTGCACTATCGTATCCTGGGCAAGCACATTTTGGAGCGAGCGGCCAGAGTATTGGCCACCTCATGGGATTACGCTCGTGCCTCACGACTGCGAGAGTTGCTGCAGGCAAAGCCGGCAGCCGTAGACGAACTACCCAATGGCGTGGATGCCGGCCGCTTCTATCCCGCCATAGATGCCAAGGCATTACGCACGCACTATGGACTGGCAACAGATGAACGCGTGATCCTGTTCGTAGGGGCATTGCATTGGACCGCGCCCATTTCTTCAAGGGAATGACAGTACTGCTGCAATCACTGATCTATGTGTGCAATAGACATGTCCGGCTATTGGTAGTCGGCGAAGGGAATCTGCGCCCGGCGTATCAGCAGCGCGCCTTACGCTTGGGATTAGACGAGCAGGTCATTTTCTGTAGTCAGGTGTCGGATACAGAATTGCCTGCCCACTACGCCCTGTGCGACGTGCTCGTGCTCCCCTCTACAACGATGGGCGAAGCCTTTGGCTTGGTGCTGCTGGAAGCCATGGCATGCGGAAAACCGGTTATTGCCAGCAATCTGCCCGGTGTACGCTCAGTCGTGAGCAATGGCGAAGACGGACTGTTGGTTCAGCCAGGGGATGCGCATGAGCTGGCGGAGAAGATCAGCATGTTGTTAGACGATCCTCGCCGTCGGCAAGAAATGGGCGAGCGCGGCCGTGCCAAGGTGGTAGAGAAATATGCCTGGCCAAAGATTATTCCGCGGCTGGTGCGGGTGTATGAGGAGGTGCTCGCATGGGGTGAGTAAGGAGTGACGAGTGATAAGTAGCGTGTTCCGTTTTCGTTTTCCGTAGTGCTTCTCTGCACTCTAGCACCCATGCAGCCTAGTTTGGAGTATCAATACGCTTTTGACCTCTGCGCGGTAGAGGCGCATCGTACGGGAGGGCCCATCGTGCTCTTTGCCAGCAGTCCCTTCTACGCACGCGAATTGCTCAAGCGCCTGCATGGTTGCAAGATACTACTCGTTGCAATAGGGGAATGGGGTCTATGGGCAAGTGACCTGCAGAGGTGGCTCGGGGTAGAAGTAGACCCTGCTGCATTCTCCCTAGCCCCCCAGCACCTTAATCTTTGTGCTTATTGCGCTATCTGGGCTGAGCCAGAGTTGGCCGATGACAGGCAAGTGCCGGAGCGCGTGCGCCAGGCGCTGCTCCCGGGTGGGAAACTGTGCGTCATTTTTTCTAGCCGGCTGGCCCGCTTTCTACCGGAGTGGCAGGGCAATGGCGAGCGCCCGGACAAGCACCCGCTAGGATTGCAGCAGGTGATGCAATGGCTACGACACGGCGATTTTGCCATCGAGGTCCTCTATGGTTTCCATGGCCCACGTAGCATTCTTTGGGGCTATGCCTTCCGGCTGATGGAGCGCTTGGGCCGGGGCGACCTGGCGGACCGTTGCCTGCACAGAATGCGGGCCGGGTATGTGGTGAGCGGGTGGCAGGCACTTTGGGCCCCCGTTGGGGTGGCCGTAGCGAGGAGAAAGTAGAGGCATCGAAGTGATGCATTGCCCGGTATGTTCAACAATAGCATCAAAACCGCTGGCACAAGTCGGGGATTACACTCTATATAAATGCCCGTCGTGCCAGCTCCGTTTCAGTGATCCGATGCAGTCCCCCGGCGCTCGGTGGTATGAGCAATCCTCATTGTATTCTGAGAGGAGAGAAAGAGAGATAGCCGTCCCGATGTTCGCCATTCGCCGGGATTGGAGATACCGGTCGTTCTTCTCCCTGAAGCTAAATCCTGGGGGGAAGCTTTTAGAGGTGGGATGCGGCAGTGGAATGTTTCTGAGATTGGCGGCAGCACAGGGATACAGGATTACCGGGATTGACAGTGACCCATCGGCGGTGCAGACAGCCTGTGAACTCTACAGAGTGACTAACGTACAGGCTCTCTCTATAGAGGATCTCTTGGCGAATCCCCGGGATCTCTGCTTCGATGTTATCTGTCTGTTTGACGTTCTGGAACACCTGGAAGATCCAGTGAATGTAGTTCAGGGACTCGGTAAGATGCTTGTTCCAGGGGGACATGTGGTATGCACTGTGCCAGGTCATCAACGCTGGCCGCAGTGGTTTGCTCCGGAGGTGGACTTGCCCCCTCACCATCTGACCCTATGGACCCGGTCTGCTCTCGAATGGTGCTTCAAAAACGCAGGACTTAACCTGGTGGCTATCATACGGAGCCCACTTTTGGGTGATAACCTGTTGCATCAGGCAAGTATAAGGTGGAAAGCACTTCAGAGGCTGGATGTCGTTGGAATGGCACTTCGAGCAACAGGGCACTTTGTCGTGATGCCTTTGATAGCGCGCCTCTTGTCGGTCATACCGAAGGCCGGTGGCTTTACCTTGCTGGGAGTCGCTTGTAAGACAAGTGGTCGTCAACTGCCCTAACGGTGAATCCAAGGCGAGAATCCTGGGCAGCGCTGTGGTCAATTTGGATGCCTGGCTGGAAACGATGCGCGGCCCCGATGGCTATGGCGGGCCTGTGGCGCACTGGTGGCAGAATTGCCTGCAGTTCACCGGCGCGGGATTGGACTGGCGCTACGAGGGCATCATCATCGGCTATCTGAACCTGTACCATCAGACCGGTGAGGAGAGCTGGCTCGCCAAAGCCCGCCAGGCAGGGGACGACCTAGTACAGGGCCAATTGCCCAACGGCAACTTCCGCCACTCTAGTTTCGAGCTGAATCCTTATAGCGGTGGGACACCCCACGAGGCGGCCTGCGATCTTGCCCTCTTGCTCCTGGCAGAGACATTGCGCGAGGAGGGGGATGTAACTTGGCGGACTTATTTGGCGACTGCCGAGCGCAACCTACGCAGTTATTACATCAGCGTGCTGTGGGATGAAGAAAGGCGTACCTTTCGCGATCATCCCTCTATCCCCTCCTTCGTTCCCAACAAGAGCGCCACGCTGAGCGAAGTATTGACCAAGATGGCACAACTCAGCGGAGACAGCACGTGGGCAGAATCCTACGCTCAGCCGGTATGGGACGCTATCTTGGCCCACCAGGTGTGCGGCGGCCCCTTGGATGGAGCCATCTATCAATACGGCCAGAATGGAAAGCCAGTGCCCAAGTTCTTCCCTTACTACATTGCACGCTGTGTGCCAGGACTAGTGGTAGGATATGAATGGACAAGGGACGAGCGTTATCTGGATGCCGCCTGGCGAGCAATGGCCTTTGTCCTGCGCTGGCGCTACGACGATGGCAGCTTCCCGCAGGTTATCTACTCCGGCGGGCGGGTCAACCGCTATCCGCAATGGATCGCTGCTGTAGGCGACATCTTGCGGGCGATGGCACTGCTCCAGGCATACGGCTTCGATGCCGACCCACAACCCACCCGCCTCTGGCTGCTACAAGGGCAACAACCCAGCGGAGCCTTCCGCACTGCCTGGGGCTTTGCATCCCAAATAACACAGCGCCCATCAGGCCCCTTGCCCGAATTCCGCGACCTCCTGCCCGTGTGCGGCTGGAACGACAAAGCGTTCCGCTACTTAACAGAGGAGCTGGGAAGCGAGGAAGCGAAGGAGCAGAGAAGGAAAGTAGCCAAGGGGCCAGGGCACAGAGGAAGAAAAAAGCGCAAAACGGAAAAGGTAACACGCAACACGGAACACGCACTACACACCACGCCTTACGAAACTCCCTGCCTCCTGCGTGGACAGCGGATGCATTACCGTGAAGATAAGAGGACCATTGAACTGCAGCGTGGCAGCGATGTCCTTTATCGTTGGCTGAAAGGTGCACCTTGGGCAGAGATATGTGCGTCGGAACTGCTATGGAAGTAGTGCAGATGACCAACGTGAGACAGGACCAAACGGTAGAGAGAATGGTTCGCAAACTGGCCATAATATGGGGGTGGTGGCGTGGTAGACGAGCGCGCACCCTGCTCTATCACAGTATTGCGGATGAGCCCTCTGATCCACTGGCAGTTCCACCGAGCTTGTTTGTCCAACAAATAGAATGGCTGGCTAGAAACCGTTTCAGAGTTATCTCTACCGATAAACTCAGAATGGCGATCAGTCAGGGACTCGATCTACCGCAGACTATTGTCTTGACCTTCGACGACGCCTTACATGACTTCTTTGACACAGCTTTACCTGTGTTGCATCGTTACGGCTTTAGCGCTACGGTCTTTGTACCCACAGGAAAGGTTGGGCAGGTTAGTGATTGGAGCAAGACTCACCCGCTCAGACCGTTGATGGGCAAAGAACAACTCACTCAATTGGTGGAAATGGGCTTTGAGCTGGGTAGCCATACCGTTACCCATGCCGCACTTCCTGCGCTCACTGAGCAAGCTTTAATGTATGAACTGAAGGAATCCTTGGCCTATCTCCAGCGGCTTACAGGAAGGAATAGTATTCCCTTTGCCTATCCCTACGGACGAGCAGGTAAACGAGAGCAGGCTGCTGTCAGGGAAGCGGGGTATACCAGCGCCTATCTCGCGGGAGTGCTGTGGGGAAACGGGAAAGGCAGTGATCTCTTCTGCTTGACACGCGATGTGATGCGCGGCGATACTTCTCTGGCCAGGTTCATCTCCCTGGTGAATGGCTATCTCGACCTATGGCGAGCCTTGTCCGACTTCATACGTCGGTTTGGTAGAAGCAGAGTGACTATGGAATGAACCCGCTGTATACTCTGTGGGCAAGCCTGAACTATCAGTCCGCTGGGCTATTGGCCGTAGGCCTGATGGCTGTAACAGCCTGGAACTGGTGGCAGTGGCGTTGTGACCGCGCACTCGCCCTGCGCCTCCGCCCCCCTGCTTCCTCGCCCCCCAGCTCCTCCGCTTACCAGCTCCCCAGCCCCTCTGTTCCCTTGCCCAAAGTCAGCGTCTTAGTAGCGGCATGGAACGAGGCAGAGATGATCGAACAGCACATCCAGTCCTTCCTGGGGTTGCAATATCCCGACAAGGAACTGGTCTTGTGCGCCGGAGGACCGGACGTGACGTACGAAATAGCGCGTCGGTACGCCGGAGAGCAGGTCATTGTGCTGGAGCAGCAGCCTGGCGAGGGGAAGCAGCGGGCGCTGCAGCGCTGTCTGGAGCACGCAAGCGGCGCAATCCTCTTCCTCACCGATGCTGACTCGCTGCTCGATGACGGCTCCTTCGCACAGACGCTGACACCGCTATTGCACGAAAGAGAGGACGTTGCCACAGGCACATCGCGACCTCTGCGGAGCCAATTAGATAATCCCTTTGTCATCTACCAATGGTGCACAGATTCATTCGTAAGTGCTAAGCAGCCCAAGTTTATCTCAGGTATCGAAGGTCGTAACTGGGCAGTGAAGCGTTCTGCACTGGACGAGATAGGCGGGTTCCCTGGTGAGGTACAAACAGGCACGGACTATTATATGGCCAAGCTCCTGCTGCATGCGGGTCACCGTATCCGTTATGTGCGAGAGAGCGCTATCGCGACAGAGTACCCGGCCACCTTCCGCTCCCTCTGGCGTTGCCAGTCGCGTTGGGTGCGCAACCTGCTGCTGCACGGGCCAAAGTTTGGTGCCTATAACGAGGCATGGCAGGCTTTGCGCGCCACACTGGCAGGCTGGACGATGCTCCTGTTGCCCTTCCTTGGCCTTGTGGTAGGGCCAATATTCCTTGCCCTCTGGGCAGTGCTGCTCGCCCATGCACTGCTGGCAAGGGTGCGCTACGCCCGCTTTACCAGCCTGTACCAGGGGGTTGCCATCGGCTGGAAGCAGTACGGGCTTCTTCCGCTTTACATGTTCGTAGATTTCGTCGCCTGGAGCCTGCCCTTGCTCCATTTGCTCACGCGCAGACACCAGTGGTGAGATGGGGAAATGAAGGTTGCCCTAGTGACCAAAGCTGACAAGCAAATGACCGGCCTGCGGCGTTATGCTCTGAGCCTCTATCAAGGCCTGCAGGACCGGGGAGTGGATGTGGCGCTCATCCATCCCCATTCACCGCTCCCAAAGGCGCTGGTGCGCATGGGCAAGGCGCTACACCTGGATGCCGAGGCGTTCTTCGCCTCTTATCCGCTTGCGGTGCGCATCGATGACGTCTCCCTCTGCCATCTGGCCAGCCAGACGCTGGCGACGCTGCTCTTGTTCCAGCGCCTGCCGCGCACGGTGATAACGGTACACGATATCATCCCGTACCTGGTGCGGAATGACCCGGCTTTGAGCACGTACCACACGCCCTTGGAGCGTCTTTTCGACCGCCTGGCGCTGTACGCCCTGCGCCACGCAGAGCGCCTCATTGCCATTTCCCAGTTCACCAGAAGCTGTCTTGTGGAGGCATTAGGCTATCCCTCCGAGCGCACTCAAGTGATCTATCGCGCCGTGGACCGGGAGCAATTCAGATCCCTGACCGTTCCAGCCGCCTTTCGCCGAAAATACAGCTTGGACGAAGGCCTGCGTTACATCCTGTACGTGGGTTCGGAGGACCCGCGCAAGAACCTTGCCACATTGCTACAAGCATTCCACATCGTGCAGCAGCAAGTGCCGTCTGCGCGGCTGATCAAGGCTGGCGCAGCCCATTTTGGGGCGCAACGGGAAAAGTTGCTGGCACAGGTAGCCCAACTGGGGCTGAAAGGCAAAGTCCGTTTCCTGGACCACGTGCCGGATGAGGACCTGCCGTTCCTGTACAATGTGGCGGATGTATTCGTGCTGCCCTCGCTGTACGAAGGCTTCGGTTTGCCAGCGTTGGAGGCAATGAGCTGCGGCACGCCGGTGATTGCCGCCAACCGCGCCTCCTTGCCGGAGGTAGTGGGCGCTGGCGGCGTGCTGGTGGATCCTGTGGATGTGGAAACTATGGCGCAGGCGATAGCTACCCTGGTGAGCGATGCAGAGCGTCATGCCACTGCAGCGCAAGCTGCGCTACAGCAGGCGGAGCGCTTTTCGCTGCAGCGGCAAGCAAGTGAGACCCTGGATGTGTATGCACATGCAGTGTTCTGACTCTGGAGGGACAGGTATTTCCGAGCAAAACATACTGACGAGGATGAGCAGAAACTTCTGGCAACGCGTCTGCGGCTTCTGGGGCAAAGAGGAACTCCAGATCCTCGGCATCAATCTGGCGGTCCACGCCGCGGTGCAGCTCTTTGCCATGATTTGGATGCCGCTGCCATATTTCTCGGAGCTCAGCCTGCACGACGGCAATATGTACTACCGCATCTCGCAGAACCTGTGGCCACCGCAACCCATCACGCTATTGAGCTGGCACAAGCGCATCTTGCTCCCCCTTCTCGCCAATATCGTATTCCCATGGGAGAGGCATGTCGCGTTCCTCATCATCGGCATTGGCGCGGCATCGCTCTCTGCCGTGTACTTTCACAAGATTGCTGCCCGGTATACGCGCCAGCCGTTCCAACTGGCGTTGTTCTATAGCCTGTTGCCCTGGCTCTTCTTCGCCGCACACCTTGGGTTAAACGAGCCGCTGCTGATGCTCTTCCTGTTGGCAGGGTTTTACTATTATCTGCGGGATCAGCTATTGGCATACAGCGCTTGTTTTGCTCTCGCCATGCTCTCCAAGGAGTTGGCGGCGCTGCCCGTGCTGGCAATGACCGTGCTGTTGTGGCGGCGCAATGGCTGGCGGCGGGCGTCGGCTTTTGCGGCAGTGGCTCTGTTGCCCTTCGTTCTTTTCTGCCTGCTGTACGGATGGCACTGGGGTGACTGCCTGTGGTGTCTCAAAGAGTCGCCAGAGAACCCGTTGGAGAACTCGTTCTCCTGGAAGACCGGGTTCTGGTGGATGTACCTGACGTTGCGCACTGGAACCCATTCTTCAGCCAACCCGCTTGTGGCATGGGCGTATGACGTGCTGAACCAGGTGCTGAACGTGGGGCTTCTACTAGCGACCGCTATAGGGACTTATCGGTTGAGACGGTTGGACAGAGAGCTCTTCCTATATAACGCCATTGTGGCTGTGCCGCTGCTGTTCCTCGGACGCAACCAGTACATGCTGAATTCAAGCCTGGGGCGGCAGTTTCTCCTGGCTGGCTTAGCCACTATCGGTTTTGACGGCTGTGCTGGAAACATGGGTAAATATAGCAACGTGTTCTCTATTCAATACGGCCAACTCCTTCTTTATAGCGGGATGACCCTGCTTAGTGTTTTCTGGATAATGCTCTATGCCAAATTTTTCCTCTACTACAAGATTTTCTAAACCCTGGTTTCGTCTTAAGGAACAAGACGCAAATTGACGCCGATACCACGAGGTATAGGATGAAAATCGTGCTCTTTGACTACATCTTCGAACGCGGCCGGCCCGGCATCACTGGATTAAGCGACCTGGTGTGGAACTGGGCAAAGCATTTGGTCGCCCTTGGGGATGAGGTACACATTGTTGCTCCACCTTACCCAAAGGGTGCAAAGCCACCCAAAGGTGCACTGATGCACTTTTTTCCCGTCCCTCCCATGGGTTACCGCAATATAGCGGGGCGTATGCTTACTGTACTTCGAGGTTGGCTCGATATCAGAAGATTGGGCAGAGTAGACATTATCCATGTGCCTGAATATCTTGCAACGGCCATCTTCGCGTTCCTTAGCAATGGAACGCCTGTGATACTGACCACACCGGGTAACATATTTGAGCGGATTGAAAACATCAACGAATTTGATTGGCTTACGACTCAGGTGTATAAGGTAGCTGCGCGACTATCTGCAAAATATTGTGCTTGTATTATTGCTACAAGCGCGGAGATGCAAAAGTGGTGGGTAATTTCAGGAGCTAGCCCAGAACGTGTTGTCCAGATACCTCTAGGAGTTGATACAAACGTATTTCAGCCCATATCAGGAGCGCGAGCAGAATTGGGTTGGGGTGATTCTCCCAGTGTACTGTTCGTGGGTCGGCTCCAAAAGGAAAACGGTGCTGAGTATCTCATTGAGGCAATGGGTTCCATTGCAAAGGATATACCGGATGTTGTATTACATATAGTAGGCAGTGGCCCAGACTTGCATAAATTACAGGAGGTAGTACAACACGCGGACCTCACAAACCAAGTGCAGTGGCATGGGCCAGTGGCTTTAGAGAGGCTTCCTCTTTTCTACTCTGCCACGGACGTATTTGTCCTACCCCGGTTGAGCCGCGTGACTCCTCGCGTACTTTTTGAGGCAATGGCGTGCCAAGTGCCCGTTATTACATCTGCTATTGGGGGCATCGGCGAGTTTGTGGATGATGGAGTAACAGGGTTTACCATAGACCCCCGCAATCCCTCTGCTATTGCGCAGCGCATTATACAAATACTCCGTGACGCAGCATTAGCCAACAGGATGCGAAAAGCGGCGCGTGAGTTCGCATGCCGAGAATTAGATTGGTCTGTGATAGTCCGCAGGATGCGTACAGAGGTCTACCAACGCTTTGTCTAACTCTGCTATCTGACTACTAAGGCGTTGACTGCTTATGACCAATAATGCCCCACCAACTCAACAGAGCCCCAGGACAGGGGTGGCAGATTTCTACGAGAACGCGTATGCCAAGAGCTCACTGCTCGATGATCTCAATAGGCCCCAGGATCGGATTAGGTTTTGTTTTCCTACATTGTTAACAGGAAAACGCATCTTGGATGTTGGGTGTGGACCTGGGGTACAAGTCCAATTTTTGACCCGATCTAACGAAGTTCACGGCATTGATATCTCGGGACCCGCTCTGGAATTCGCTGCTAAGCGAGGACTGGTAACTCATCAAGTAAATGTGGAAGAGCAAGGGATACCGTTTCCAGACGAGCATTTCGACATTGTTATCTGCACTGATCTGTTAGAGCATCTGTTTGACCCAAAATTTGTCCTACAGGAGATACGGAGGGTCCTTCGAAAAGATGGCTATGCCATCCTAGCAGTACCCAATCATTTTTTCTGGTACATGCGGCTGCGGGTTTTGGTTGGTGGCAACCTTGTATTGCCATGGCATGCACATACTGAGACCTCAGAGGAATGGAATTACGTTCATATACGCTTTTTCACATTGCGTGGCTTCGAGCGTTTGGTCACATTGGCTGGTTTCAGCATCTCACAGCGCTTCTACGATGCCATGACCGTTGCTCGCCCACGTATGTTGCCCCTCTCATGGTATAAGTGCCTTGCGCGTCGGTTCCCCTCGTTTTTTCGCTGCAATTTCTAGTGAAGGTTGCGCCGTGCACGAACTAAGCATACGTCGGGGTGTCATAACCATAGGGGTTGGTGTGTTCGCTGAGCGGGCAACGGCCTTTATCAGCAATATTCTGCTGGCACGTTTGCTCCTTCCCCAGGACTTTGGTTTGGTAACGATGGCTTTGACAGTCTCTGAAGCAGTCACTTTGTTGGGCAATCTGGGCATCGGTAGCGCACTCATCCATAAACGCGATGAAACTGAGGAGTACACCAACGCTGCTTTCTGGCTAGGGCTCGGCGTGGGTGTAGGATTAGGTGTACTCCAAGCCCTCATCAGTGGTTGGGCTGCCGAGTTCTACCGTGCTCCGCTTGTGCAGCCAATCCTGCTGGTCTATGCCCTTGGTTATTGCATTACTGCATTGGGAAATGTACATACCACCCTATTGGTTAAGGAGCTGCGGTTCGACCCGGTGATGAAGGTCGCAGTCAGTTCGGCATTGAGCAATGCGCTCGTTGCAGTGGGACTGGCTGCTGCTGGGTTTGGTGTCTGGTCGCTTGTGCTGGGGCGGCTGGCTGCCCAATGTGTGAGCACGCTGATGAACTGGTGGCTATGCCGTTGGCGTCCATCGGGTTGGGCAAGCAAGCGTCACTACAGCGGGTTAATTATTTATGGCCGTAACATGTTTGTGAGCGATGGGTTAGCCTACTTGAACCACAATGCTGACTATCTCATCTTGGGTCAGCAGCTTGGTCCGGCGGTGCTTGGCATATACCTCCTAGCATATAATCTAGCCATGTTGCCCGTCACTACGATCAGCCTAATTGTTGGTCGAGCCAGTTTTCCAGTGTTTGCCCAACTGCAACACCAGCGTGAGGAGTTGCAGAGGACGTTTGTTACAGCTATGCGTCTCTCAGCGCTGTTGGGATTCCCTATTTTGGTAGGCATGGTCATCTTGGCCAATGAACTGATTATCGCGCTCGTTGGCTCGCGTTGGCAACCTGCAGTAATGCCTTTGCGCCTGCTAGCGATCTACGCCTTGGGACGCAGTATTAGTGCACATGCCGGGCAGTTGCTGAACGCTGTTGGACGACCAGATATCCCAATGAAATTCAACCTTGTCTATACCCCCATCTTTCTCCCTGGCTTATTGGTCAGTGCACGCTATGGCGCAGTAGGTGTCGCGGCTGCAACGGCAGCAATCTCCGGTGTGGCTACATGGCTTTACTTGCTGATTGCTTTGCGCGCAATGGATTGGTCATTTCACTTAGTATTGAATGCCACTGGACCGCCTTTCGTAGCGGCTAATATCATGGGTTTTGGTGTGGCCCTGGGGCACAGGATTTTATCGCTATACCATCCCGCGCCGCTGGCAGTGCTGGCCGTCTTGGTCCCCGCTGGGGTTATGCTGTACGCCCTCATATTTTGGATGTTTTATCCCGAGATATATCATCAGTTGGAACCAAGACGCCTCATGTGCTTTGTCTGGACCACGGTAAAAGAGAGCATTTTGCATTAGGAGGTTTTGAACAACAAGTTGGACATTGCGGTAAATTATGCCACCTTGTTAGGGGCTCATCACAGTAGTCACTCTGGGTATGCTCAGATTTTCCGATACATGGGTAGGCGCGTGTCTGCGCCCACAACCCCCCGGTGGCCGCATGGCCGTCTGCCTGCACTACTCAACACGGCCTGTGCGTTTATCTCAGGATCTCCTTGGTACACTTTCTCTGCACTCCGCCTCGAACTTTCCACCTTCATGGATATGTGGCTGCGGAAAAACGAACTGTACCACTTTCTGAATGGGGACACCGACTGCCGCTATATACCGTTGCTGAATGGGTTCCGAGGGCATAAAGTGATTGCCACATACCATCAACCACCGGACGAGTTGTGCAAAGGAGTAAGTGGCCCTGTTTTACAAAGGCTAACCGCGGCCCTTGCTGTTGCCAGCAATCAAGTTGATTATCTGACTCGTTTTGTTGGGTCGAACCGCGTGTTCGTTATCCCTCACGGCGTTGACACGGATTACTTCCAGCCAGGCGAAGGGTCAAAGATTGATTCCAAGTTGGTTCTATCCGTTGGCACACACCTGCGGGATTTCGATACGCTCGCTCTTGCCGCTGCTACTGTAGAGCGAAAGGAATCAGATATTCATTTCGCTGTCGTGACACATCCGGAACGCGGTCATGTGTTTGTGGGGTTGCCTCATGTCAGAGTCTACTCACACATATCCGACGATGATCTTTTGCGATTGTACCAGCAAGCAGACTTGGCTGTCTTCCCTCTACAGGATTGCACGGCAAACAACGCAGTACTTGAAGCGATGGCCTGTGGCCTGCCCATTGTGGTCACCGATGTGGGTGGTATTCGAGATTATGTAGACGAAACTTGTGCAATGCTAACTCCAAGAAAAGATGCCCAAGCAATTGCTGAGGCCATTATGCAATTGTGTTCTGATTCAGCTCTTAGGCAACAACTCGGCAAACAGTCACGGGAGAAAGCGCTGCAGTTTGACTTTCGAAAAGTGGTTGAACGACTTGCAGAAGTCTACGAGATCATCGTGACGATTTGAATGACGGTGAAGAAACCTCTACAACCCGTTTTGGGTTTTGTGGCCAGAATGGCAGATACACTGCGCCGCCTGTGTTCAGATGGTTAGATTTGAAGCGCGATGACAGGATGCCAGACATCGGTTGTGGGTCAGTCCTGTGGACCCTGGCCATGGCACCACGCGTTCACAGCATAGTGGGGCTGGACCTGCGCTTGCGTTCGGTGCACGAAGCCAAGAAACACTCTGAACAACAGGGCTACGGAAATACCGCCTTTGTCGTCGCCTCTGCGACAGCTTTGCCTTTCTCCAACAACAGCTTCGACAAAGTCTTGTCCATTGACGTGCTGGACAATATCCCTGAGGACCAGCGCGCGGCTTGTGAAATGGTACGGGTGCTCAATCGTGGAGGGAAGTTGGTAGCGACAGCTATGCTCAAGGACAGGCTATGGTATCTGCGGCCTATCTGCTACCCAGAGCACATCCGAAACTACTCCAGACGTGAATTGTCCAGCTTGGTGGAAGCAGCAGGTCTGAAGCTGATAGGGACCTTCGAGTTCTATCGCGCCTTCTCTACCTTAGCGCGTGAATTGGCGGACATGGCACATCGTAGCCGGCTATCCAGGATACCAGGGGTAGGGCTGTTCACCGCCATTTTGCTCAGCGCCTTGGCACGATTGGATTTCCTCTCTCATCAAACCGGTGGGGGCTTCGGCGTGATAGCCACCAAGGAATTGGGTCCGGACGGTCACGGGATCGAGTCCTGATGAGAAAAATCAGCAATTTCCTCATGCTTGCCCTATGCCTGACTGTAGCGTCGCTGTTTCTGCCGGCACAGAGTGTTGCAGCTCAGCGCCTAGAGATCTGCCAAGGCACATACCAGGATGTGGACGGCGACGGAAAACCGGATGCGATCGTCCTGCAGGGCTGTAACTTTACCACGGAGAGGGATACCGTCTATGTATTCGACCACGCTGGCAATCTAGATCCCGCTCGGGATTGGAGAGAAAGCGTGGGTTTTGAGGACGAGATCTGGGTCTTTGACGCAGGCAGCGATGGCAAAGCGAATTTGATCATAGATTTTCAGCGAAACGCCGGCAGGCTAATTGCAGATTTGTACGATGACCAAGATGGAAGTGGGGCAGTCGAATACACTATGACTAACGGCAGGATAATCACCGTGGAAAGCAAATATCCTACAGTACGCCTCATCGCGCCAGACGGGTGGTGGGTCCGCGAGGGCAAAACCAACTACAACTTGGATATCGAGGTAGATGGTCCTGTCCGCACCATATTCAATTCGTATGTGGAGTGGATTCGTCAGGCCTTTCCTAGTCTCGTTTGGATAGCCGATGGGAAAGCGGATTCAATCATTCAGGTGCGTGACCTGGACTATGATGGTCGCCCAGACTATGAAATAAGGCAGGCCTACATACCGGTGCCAGTCGAGCACTATATCCGCACCGAACTTGCAGTGAACGTTAACGACAGCGAAGTGCTACCAGAGCACTTTATCTTCTGGCCTTACCTGGGGAATCTGGCTGATTACATCAAGCACTATGGTGAGGCAGCACCACCGGTGCAAATAAAGTGGCAGACTTCTTGCATCGCTCAAGTAGCAGAGTTTGTAGCCTCCAGAGGTGGCGAATCAAACTGGTTCATTTATTCATTCCCAAGATTTGGTCCAAATGAGAGTAACACCTACGCCAATTTCGAAAACCCGTTCGCTTTCTATGATCTAGCCGCCGATCAAGATGGTTATCCAGAATTGGCGATTCGCAATGAATACGCCGGGGCTTACGATCCTGTTTTTCTCTTCGGTCGTTTCTCCATGCCTATAGAGAGCATCCGTTATTCCTGGGATCAGGACAACGATAACTTTTGGGACTACAAGGTTGGGCTTATCGGGCGTCACGAGATTACACACGTCGTGACCTTCCCAGATTTTACTGTTCAGACTGTGCCCTATGCGGAATATTCTGATTGGGTGGTCAACCGCAGTTGGGATGCCACGCAGTTTGTTTCCGTGGAAGGTAGACAATACTCCTCATCCGAGGGCATTTACGAAGGGTTCTCCAGAGAATGGCGTGATTTATACATAACTGGCCTCGTGGAACAGCCACCCATGGAAGAGGTGCAAGACATTCGCGTTGGGTTGCGAATGGAGTATACCCCGGACCTACACCAACAACCTTGGCTTTACTTCAGCCCAGTTGATCGCAAGTTACATCTGCGCCACGCTTGGGGCGGGGTATGGAACACGGACGATGCGTATCGCATACGGTACAAGGATTTGGACGGCGATGGCTATCTCGACCAGTGGATGTTCACCATCCATCCGCAACCAGAAACGCCTGCCGAAGGAGAATCAGACCAGAAAGTCGCCGAACAAGAGCCCCTGGTAGAAACTCCGCTCAAGTCGCTGCAATGGAGCCATGGGTATCTGCTCTACGGCGATGCGGAGCTAGTCAAACTGGTGCAGAGCCAGGTGCCGCACAGTCTGTTCGAGACCCTGCCGCCGCGCAACCACGAGGAATGGCTCGCCTTGAGCAAGCAATTGGAGCGTCACCATAAGGATTTCGCCCCAGATGATTTCCTGGGCATGATGGCACAGTTTCAAGGCCCAACTACCGAGATCAAAGAGGCCAGGATAGAGGATTTCCGCTTGACCGCTGGTGGGTTCCGCTTTGTGCTCCATCTCCGGCCTGGCTTTCGCGTCCTGGACGATAACCATGGCTTGGGAGTGACGGATTTGCCGGCTGGCTCCTATCTAATCACTTATGACGGCACCTTTCGTGCGCAACCCCTTACACAACCACATATCGCCCTGCCTCCTGAGCAGCTCTCCTGCGACCCTCCTGCACCCCAGCAACTGCAATGGACCACCATCCGTGCCGTGTTGCGTAATAGCGGTCTGCGCGATTGCCAATCCTTGCCTGTGCGGCTGTACGTTGCCCACGAGGGAGACAAACCGCTGTTGCTGGCAGAGGAGCGAGTCGCCGTGCCCGGGGAAAGCGAATACGTGTGGGAGCACCACTGGCCGCCAGCCCAGCCCGGGCGATGGACAGTGTGGGTGGAGGCGAATACGGCAGGAGCAGTGCCAGGCGAAACCGAAATCGGTTCCATGGCGCGCCTGGAGTTGGATGTGGCACCGGCGCCTATGCCGCAGATGTTTGCCGCCAGAGAAGCCTACGACGGCGTGCGCTTCACCTGGCCGGTGGCACTCCTGCTGAGCAGTGCCGGCTTAGCGGCTGTGGCTGTGCTGGGATTGATCCTGAATGGGGGCATGACAGGGGAACAAGAGGAAAGCCATCAACGAATGCCCGACGAATAAACGAATCAAACGCTGGCCGCATTCGTTCCTCTATTCGTTGACGGTTTGCTCTGCGAATAGCTGGAAATTTTCAACAGGATGTAGGATGTCCTCGACAATGTGCCAAGAAGATAATCGAATGCAAACCAGAACTGTTAGAAAGTGTCTCTGGGCCATTGTCCTGCTGGCGCTTGCCGTGCGCATCGTGTATGCGTTTCTGGCGCCCCAGCTTGATCCCTTCCTGAAAGCCAATCCATTGCATGGCGATGCCGCCGCCTACGACGGCATCGCACGGAATCTGCTATTGGGATATGGGTTTGCTTCCACTCCTGGACATCACACCGCCTTTTGGCCGCCATTATATCCCTTTTTCCTGGCAGGATTGTATCGTCTCTTGGGATATCACCCTCTATGGGCACGTCTGGCTCAAGCTGTCCTTGGCACGATAGCCGTTGGAGCTACTGCAGGTGCCGCCCACATTGTCTTTGGACGACGCGTGGCTCTGCTCACTGCGCTGGGCATGGCTCTCTATCCGCATCTGGTCTATTTCGGCGCTTGGCTAATTGCGGAAGCACTTTATATGGCGTTGCTGGGGCTGACTCTGTGGGTTGCCGCATACTTGCAGAGGCGTGCACACAGCGTGGGCTTTGTCGCCCTTGGCGCCTTGCTGGAACTGGGAGCGCTGGCCAAGCCCGCCGCACTGATGCTCGTTCCGCTGGTTGTGCTGTGGGTGTGGATTGCTCCTCCGCGAAGAACATGGCGCAACAGGCTTGGGCAATGCCTCTTGGTGGTCCTCGCTGCTATTGCCGTGATCCTGCCCTGGACAGTGCGCAACTACCGAGTTTTTCACGCCTGGGTGCCCATCTCCACCAATGGGGGGTACACCTTCTATGGCGCCAACAATCCTGACGCCTTCGGCGGACACCGTGAGGGTTTTCCTCCCGCCCTGCCGGGCTTCACCGAGCCTCAGGCAGAGCGGGAGTACTACCGGCTAGGCATAAAATGGATCGTGCACTATCCCGGCGATTTTGTCAGGCTGACATGGCACAAGCTGGCACGGCTTCTCTCGCCCCTCTCAGTAGCCAGCTACGAACACGATTACCCCTTGCCTTTGACGGCCCTGGTGCGTGGCATGTACATGGCTTTTCTTGGCACTGGCTGGAGCTTGGCTGCTGCGGCAACGTTGGCAGGAGGTAGCCATTTTCCATGCTCTCATCATCCGCGTAGTCATGGGGGCAATCCTTTTCTATGGCGATGCCCGTTATACTTTGCCCATGGTTCCTACATTGGTACTCTGTGCCAGCGTTGCTCTTGTCAGGATGTATAACCAATTGAATACGCGCAAAGCAATTGTTCCAAACCGAGCCTTATCGGTTAATGGAGACTGCCATAAATGACCAGCATTGCATCCAATCGGCGTTCTCCTTGGGCGTGGGTACTATTTGTGGCGCTGTACGCCCTCCTAGCTGCTGGCTATTTTGTCTTGCGCTACGCCGGGCACTGGGCCGATCCCGATACCGCCAACCTGACCGTGGCTACGGCTATGGTGATCAAGGAAGGAACCTTGGTGCCGACGAGCGGTGGATATGGGCACGGCTTTCTATATCAGGCTGTCTCGGCATTCATCGCTTCCCTCAGTGGGGCGGACTTGGTACCGCTGCAATTCTGGATTTATCCCATTGTCGCAGCGGGATTGAGTCTGGTGGCTTTTGTCCTGTACCGCGAGCTCACCGGCGATGGGGTAGCTGGGGCATTGGCGACCCTTTTTCTCTTCGCACAGCCCGATTTCCTCTTTGTCATCTTCCGTGGTTCCCACGAGAAGGCGACGTGGCTGGCGGCAATGCTCGCCATTTTCTTGCTGGCGAGGAGCTTTCGTGTGTTAGGCAACCCCGCCTCCTTCGCCATGTATGTCGTGCTGTTCTATGCCACTGCCTTGGCGGTTATTAGCAGCAACGCTTTCTTTGGCTCTTCATTCATCCTCGCCATGATGGTGAGCCTGATCGCCGGTTTGGTGTTGCAGCGCGTCGCACGCAGACGCTCTGCCAATAACGTGCCTCAACCCATTGTAAGCCGCCTGCTGTACGTGGTGGCTGCCGCCATGGTGGTATGGTTCCTGGAGTTGTTTTACCTCTACCGGCCAGCGCTCAACGTTCTCCTCCACATCGAAAGGGCGCTAGACAAGGCGGCAGCAGTAGCCCTGGGCAGCGAACCGAAGTTCGACCCCTATGCTACAGTGGGCTGGGGATGGGTAAGCTTGCCTGCTTACCTCGGACTTATGATGCCCAGTTGGGTCGTTGGGGCTTGCTCCTTCGTCCTCTGGATGGCAACGGGCAGGCAGCTTTGGCGCGGGCAGCGCCCACTGCTGGAAGCGCCGCAGTTCCTCCTGTGGCTGCTCTACGGCGGCTTTGGCGTGCAGTTAGCGTTGGGCATCGGCTTGGACCAGGTTGGAGCCCTTGGCGGCAACCTGCAACAGCGCTTCTTCCCCGTGGTGATGCTGGTCGCTTGCCCTATCGTAGCTAAAGCCATCGTACAACTCTGGCATCGGAAAAGCATAGCGTGGCAGAAGGGATTGCTGGCGCTTGCCCTTTGTGTCCTCATCCTTTGGGCAAGCAGCGCATCCTTATTGAAGGCTACGAACGACCCGTGGTTGAGCAATTACTGGATGTTCTGGACCACGCCTGAGGATCGGGCAATCCAATGGGTAGATAACCACCTCCGCTACCGCAGTGTGTGGCTAGGGGTGGACGGCATTCGTCTCAGCTCCCATGCAGCAGCAGAAGCGTTTGGAGATGAGTCTGGCAATGAACGTGATCAGTGGTCGGTGAATGTGGATACACGCGATATGCTTCTGTCCAGCACGGAAAAGGGAGTAAGCGTGCGTCGCATGGTCCCGCTTCCTGATGTGCGTGTGGAGCACTGCGTCTACGACAATGGCAGCGTGGCTGGGTACCATCTACGGCCGCGCACGCCCTACCAGCGCTAGAGGAAAACATGAGGATTGCCATCCTCGTATACGGCCTTGACCGACCTTTAAGCGGCATCAGCCGCTACACGGTGGAGCTGGCGCGCGCTCTGGCAGCGCTGCCAGAGGGTCCTGAGGTGCGTTTGCTGGCAGCCGGCGGGGTAGGTCCGTTGGCAGAAGCAACCCCTTTCCCATCCATCCCATTGCTCGGCTGCAGCAGGCTGCCGGGCTTGGTGACGCTAGGCAATGTGCTTATTCCCCGGAAAGCACACAACTTGCATGTGGATATCGTGCACGACCCTACCGGCGTGACGCCTTTTCTCTTTGGTGTTGGTGGAGCACGCATGGTCGTCACGATCCACGATGTCTTCGCCTGGAGTTGCCCTGGACACAGTGCACTACCCGACACCTTGATCTATCGCTATTGGCTGCCCAGAGTGCTGCCACGCGTGAATGCCGTGATTACGGTTAGCCAGGTCTCGAAAACGGATATCGTGAACTATTTGAGGATACCAGATGACAAAGTGCATGTGATCTACGAGGGTGTAGATGCCTCCTATCATCCCATACCTTGGGAAGAGACAGGCCAAATGACGTCCCGCTATGGCCTGCCACGAGGCTACATCCTTTTTGTCGGCTCCGTGGAGGAGCGCAAGAACCTGCGCCGGCTGCTGCAGGCCTATGCGCTCTTGTGCGAACGCGGTGAACAGCGTAGGCTCGTCGTAGTCGGCCCACACAAATGGAAGTACACGCGCATCCTGCAGACGGTCGCGGAGCTGGGCATTGGCCAGCGCGTCATCTTTACCGGCTACATCCCTGATGAAGATTTGCCTGCCCTCTACAGCGGTGCGGATTTGTTCGTCTTCCCTTCTCTCTATGAAGGCTTTGGCCTGCCGCCGCTGGAAGCCATGGCTTGCGGCACGCCCGTGGTGTGCTCCAATGCTGGGTCGCTGCCCGAGGTGGTGGGCGATGCCGCCCTGCTGGTGGACCCTTACGATGTGGAGGCATTGGCGGAAGCAATGCACCGTGTGCTGCACGATCCAGCGCTGTGCGAGGAGCTGCGCCAGAAGGGGTTAGCGCGCGCCCAACAGTTCACGTGGGAGAAGGCGGCGCTCGAGACGCTCGCCGTGTACGAGGGGGTGCTGGGGTGAAAGCCCTCATTCTTGCTGGTGGTTTGGGCACGCGGCTGCAATCGGTCGTGTCGGATCGCCCCAAGCCCATGGCCGAGGTGAAGGGGAAGCCATTCCTGGAGTATCAGATTGAGGGGATAAGGAGCCAGGGGTTTACAGAGATTGTCCTCTGCATTGGCTACCGCGCGGAGCAGATTCAGGCTTATTTTGGCGACGGGCAGCGCTGGGGTGTGCACATTGCCTATGCCGTGGAGCGCGAACTGCTGGGGACTGCCGGCGCCATCCGCAATGCTGCACCTCTCCTCGCGGGGACATTCCTGGTATGTAACGGTGATTCGTATTTGGAAGCCGATTTGAGAGCTTTGGTTGCCTTCCACGAGCAACGCTGCTCTAGCGACCCACGCACCTTGGGGAGCATCGCTACCGTCGCAGTGGACAATGCTGCAGCCTATGGCACACTGGACTTGGACGAGGCGGGGCGCATCCTTTCCTTCCGCGAGAAATCCGGAGCCGGTGCGAGCTGGGTCAACGGTGGGGTGTACGTGCTAGAGCCAAACATCCTGACCCTCATCCCTCCCAGCAGGCCAGTCTCCCTGGAGCGAGAAACCTTCCCGCTTGCCCTGGCAAGTAGCTGGCACCTCTATGGCTATCCCGTGCAGGGCTTTTTCGTAGACATTGGCACGCCGGAGGGGTACGAACGATTTCGGCGCTATGTGGAAGAGAAAAGTGAGAACTCCCATGATCATCCGTAGCAAAGCGCCATTGCGCATCAGTTTCGCTGGCGGCGGCACGGACGTCGAACCCTACCTTTCGGAGCGGGGCGGTGCCGTCCTCAGCACGACCATTGACAAATATGCCTATGGCTCCCTGCGCTTTCGCACCGACCGCCAGATTACCGTCACCTCGCTGGACTATGACGTGGTAGCCCGCTATAAGCTCAATGAGCCGCTTATCTATGATGGCAACTTGGACCTGGTGAAGGCGGTCATCCGCCGTTTGAACCGTGAGGATAGCGAACAGGGGCTGGACTTGTTCCTGCACAGCGATGCCCCGCCGGGGTCGGGACTGGGCTCCTCATCCGCCGTGGTCGTGGCGTTGATCGGCCTATTCAAACACTGGCTGCATTTGCCACTGACCAACTATGAAATCGCGGACCTGGCGTATCAAATCGAGCGGCTGGACCTGGGCATCAAGGGCGGCAAGCAAGACCAGTACGCCGCCACTTTCGGGGGGTTCAACTTTATCGAGTTCTACCGCGACGCCACTATCGTCAATCCATTGCGTGTGCCACCTGACGTGCTGAATGAATTGCATTATAATTTGCTCTTGTGCTACACGGGCAAGACGCGCCTCTCGGCACGCATCATTGACACGCAGGTGCAAGGGTACGTGCAGCGACAAGAAGAAGTGGTGCACGCTATGGACGAGCTCAAGCGTATCGCCATTGACTTGAAGAACGCCTTGCTGCAAGGGCGGCTGAACGATTTTGGCGTCCTATTGCACGAGGGCTGGATGAACAAGAAGAAGATGGCGGCGCAGATTAGCGACCCAAACATTGACGAACTGTACGAGACAGCGCGCAAGCACGGCGCCTTGGGCGGCAAGATGTCCGGTGCCGGCGGCGGAGGGTACATGTTCTTCTACTGCCAATTCGACCGCAAGCACATTGTAGCGGCGGAACTGGAGCGTATGGGCGCTCAAGTGGTGAATTTTGGCTTTGACTTCGCAGGTTTGCAGACCTGGGAGATACGCTAAAGGTTTTTGAAACCGCAGAGCCGCAGAGGGCACAGAGAAATGAAAGATAGAATTATCTCCCGTGCGATCCAAGAGAATATGGAGGTTCAGCGCCAAGTGCTGGAGCAATGTGTAGGGACCATTGCCCAAATTGCGGCAGTGCTGGTGCGCGCCTTGCAGGAGGGCCACAAGGTGGTCCTTTTTGGCAATGGCGGCAGCGCTGCCGATGCACAGCATGTGACGGCTGAACTGGTCAACCGCTTCCTGATCAATCGCGCTGCCTTGCCCGCTATTGCGCTGACGACCAATAGCTCCATCCTGACATCGGTGAGCAACGACGTTTCCTTCGACCAGGTCTTTGCGCGGCAGGTAGAAGCACTGGCACAGGAAGGCGATGTCGTGGTCGGCATCAGCACCAGCGGCAACTCGCCCAGCGTGCTCAACGGCATCGTGGCAGCCAAGGAGAAAGGCGCCATCACCGTGGGGTTCACCGGACGCAGCGGCGGGAAACTCAAGGGGCTGGTAGACCACTGCTTTTGCGTGCCGTCCGACCACACCCCGCGCATTCAAGAGACGCACATCACCGTCTGGCACGCCATCTGCGAACTCATCGAGCAGGAGCTGTTCGGCACATGAAATGGGCAGTGTTCCTCGATCGCGACGGTACGATCAATAGGGAAGCCGTATACCTGGATAACCCCGCCAAGCTTCGCCTCTTGCCCAAAGCAGCAGAAGCCATCCGTGCCCTGAATCAAGCAGGCGTGCCAGCTATCCTGGTGACTAACCAGGCAGGTGTGGGGCGTGGCTATTTCCCGGAAAGCGCCGTGCATGCTATCCACCGTGTGTTGGAGCAGCGGCTGGCCAGACAGGGAGCGCATCTAGATGCTATTTACTACTGCCCCCATCGCCCGGATGAAGGCTGCGAGTGCCGCAAGCCCAATCCAGGCATGCTGCTGCAGGCGGCGAAAGAGCACAGCCTGGACTTGACGCGCTCCTTCGTCGTCGGTGACAAGGTTATTGATATGGAAGCAGGGTGGCGGGTGGGCTGCCGCATGGTACTGGTTTTGACCGGCTACGGCGCCGAGGCACAGCAGGCTTTCCAGCATCTGAATTTCCAGCCCGATTATATAGCGGCTGACCTGTGGGAAGCAGTGCAGTGGATCTTGGCACAAGGAGGTAGCCCATGAGCCAGGAACACAAGATGGGGGACTGCTGTCCTGTTGGCGCATCTGGTGCGCTTTTGCATCCCGAGCCAGAGGAGGCTAGATGCCCTAAGCCACACCTGCCCGCTAAGCGGGGGCGTCTTTTGCGTTTCCTGGCGCTGGCCTCCTGTCTCCTGCTGGTATCTTGCACTTTGCTTTTGGTCTTGCGCAGTTTCTGGCTGCCTGCTATTGGGCGCTTTCTTGTCTGTGTGGACCCGCTGCAGCCAGCCGATGCCATTGTCGTGCTTGCTGGTGGTGGCCCACAGCGCGTGGCGCATGGGGCCAAGCTCTTTCAGGCCGGCTATGCCCCTTGGCTCATCGTTACCAACCAGCCGCTTAATACGCCGGGCATCCGCGTTCCCTACGTGGAGTTGATGCGCACGGAGGCAATCTGGCAGGGAGCCCCGCCAGAGCGCATCCTGATGGCACCCGAAATCGTCAAAACCACATATGAAGAAGCCATCGCTGTGCGGCAGTTAGCCACGGAGCGGAGATTCCATTCCTTGATCATCGTCACTGACCCCTTCCACACCCGCCGCGCACGCATGTCCTTCCGTGACGCCTTGCAAGGCGCAGGCATTACCATCTCCATGCAGCCAGCCAATCCAAGCTGGTACCGCGCCGATGCCTGGTGGCAGAGCCAGGATGAGCTGCGTGAGACATGGACGGAATATTTGAAGCTGACGCTATATGTGTTCGGGTACAAGTGAGGATAAAAACTTAACGAACAACGTAAGAAGTAACGAGTGATAAGTGGAAAAAACGCAACGCACAATGCACACCACTCCTCACTTATCATTCGTCACCTCCCACTCTCATGGATAACGAATTCACCCTAATCCTATTTTTCGGGGCAGTTTTGATTCTGCTCATTGCCCTCGGCGTGCAGGGATTGCCCGCGCCATTGCCCATGTTGCGCTTGCTCCTGGGACTGGCCTATGTGCTCTTCGTCCCGGGCTATGCGCTGCAGGCAGCGCTTTTCCCCCGTGCGGACGACCTGGATGGTCCAGAGCGGTTGGCGCTGTCCTTTGGACTGAGCGTGGCGGTGATCCCGCTCATCGCCTTGTTGCTAGACGCGCTTCCCTGGGGCATCCGCCTCTGGCCCATCGTCATGTCCGAGGCGACGCTGATTGCCCTCTGCTCTGGGGTGGCATTGTGGCGTCGCAGCCGGCTGCCCGAAGAGCAACGCTTTCTTCCGACACTGGGCATAGACCCGCGAACATGGTGGGCAGCGCAGAGCCCCATCGTGCGTTTTCTGTACGCCCTGCTCGCCCTCTCGCTGATGGGGTTCGTCGTTGGCGCTACGGCCATCATTGTAACACCCAAGCCCGGCGAACGGCTCACCGAGTTCTATATCCTCGGACCTGAAGGGTTGGCTGAGAACTATCCACGCGAAGCCATCGTAGGTTTCCCGGTTACGGTTACCGTGGGCATTGTCAACCACGAAGGCATGCCTGCCGACTACTGGGTCGGTGTGTACTGCAATGGCTGCCTCGTTGGCCAGAGCGAACCAGTGCACCTGGAATCCGGGCAAAGCGATGAACGGGTACTGGGCTTTGTTCCGAGGCAGATAGGGGATAATGTGCGCATAGACTTTTATCTATATCGGGACAGGGGCTCAGAGCCATACCGTTCCCTGCGGCTGTGGCTGAAGGTCAAAGCGGAGGAAAGCGCACGGTGAGTGTGTTTTCGCGGCTCTTGGGCGCATCAGATCGGAGAGCTGTTATAACGGTGTCCCTCGGTTATTTGATTGCCATCACGGCAGCGGAGTTGCTCACTACCCTGTTCGAACCGCGGGTGGGATTGGTACTGCATGGCGTCCTGTTGGTTGTGCTGCTGCATACCGCGTTCACCTGGGAGTTCGCCATGCGTGACCTCTTATTGAGCCTAGGTTTTGCTCCGCTCATCCGCCTGTTGAGCCTCTCTCTGCCCCTGGTCAACTTTCCGCTGGTGTACTGGTACCTGATTACTAGCGTGCCCCTCTTTGTCACCGTGATCCTAACCATGCGCACGTTGCGCTTCTCCCGGTATGAGGTTGGCGTGAACCTGCGTGCTCTACCGCTGCAGCTTCTAGTGGGCCTAGTTGGCTTGCTCTTTGGATATATGGAGTACCGCATTTTGCACCCCAAGCCGCTGGCCCAATCTTTCACTTGGGAGCAGCTCTGGCTGCCAGCTCTCATCCTGATGTTCAGCACTGGCTTTATCGAGGAGCTCATCTTCCGTGGCGTGATGCAGCGGGCAGCAATAGACGCCCTGGATCGCTTCAGCATCCTATATGTGTCAGCTCTCTTCGCTGTGCTCCACGTGGGGTATAAATCGGTACTGGATGTGGCCTTTGTCTTTGGCGTAGCGCTATTCTTTGGCTACATAGTGAAAAAGACGGGTAGCATCCTGGGCGTCAGTTTGGCTCACGGCTTGACCAATATCGTGCTATTTCTGGTAGCGCCATTTTTATGGTAGCGCCAGCAGAAGTTCATACCCTCCCCTTTCCACTAGAAACAAAAAGCCATGCGCTCACAAGAGCGCACGGCTTTGAATCCCGATCAGGTTTAGGCTACAGTTAACGCAGAACCTGAGCGATTCTCACCACCGCGATCATGCCAAAAGCCATCAGAAGGGGCACGACGGCAACGTCGAGCGCGCGCCCTAACGCCTTCAAGCGAGGCGTCTCGGCAGATAGCGTCAGCTCCTTCTGCATCAGGAGCACGAATAACGTCAACACGCTTGCCAATGCCAGTGAAGCAGCAAAAGTTACGGTGGTAACCGTCGTGGTAACAGTTGAAACAGTAGTGGTCGTAACTGTGGATACCATGTAAACATCTCCTTATCTATGATATATTTATATCATAGAATAAGATTTAAGTCAAATGGGCTTGGCAGCGCGAACGGCATAACCAATTGTATCTAAATCAGAATACTCGATAAAGATGAAAACTAGATGAAAATTCACTTTTTCCCGATTACAGTTTTACAAGGTAGTCGGATATGAGCCCAGGGAATACCCATCCTCCGCCTGACGGTCAGGGCAACCGACTCAGCCTGAGCGCCGGAACAGCCCTCTCTTTATGGCTACAGCGCAGTGTCAATTGGATTTCCTACCACGAGTTGTGGTTTCTGGGAGTTACTGCTCCTTTCCTCCTTTTCCCCAGCCGTTGGACCTGGGGAGCATTGCTCGTGATAGCCCTTACCTGGCTGTGCCGCTACTTGGTCACGGGCAGGCTCACCGTAGCCACTGGCGTGGATATGCCTATCCTGCTCTTGCTCCTCATGGCTGGCATTGGCCTCTGGGTTTCGACAGACCCGGCCTCAAGCCAGGCTGCGCTGTGGCGCATCGTGCTGGGCGTGGCTATCTTCTATGGGCTAGCGAATGGGTTACGGAGCGAGATTCGTTTGCTGCGGCTGCCAGTGGCCTTGATCCTATGCAGCTTGCTACTGACACTGCTCACTTTGGTAGGGACTGGTTGGGACGCGGTCAGACTGTTCCACTTGCCACAGGTGTACGAGCACCTTCCCCGTTTGATCCGTGACCTTCAGGATCAGAATCCATTTCATCCACGTGTGATGGGCATGGCGCTGGCGACCATGTTCCCCTTGCCTGCTGCGCTGCTCCTCTTTTTCCCCAGCAAACGCTACCGGCTCTGGTCGGGCATCAGTGTTTTCGTGATAGGCATGACCATTTTGCTCACGCAATCGCTCCAAGCGGCTGTCGGGGTTGCTGCCGCTTTGCTGTTCCTGGGCGCCTGCTGGAACCGTTGGTTGCTCATGACCGTTCCTCTTATCCTGGGGATGCTCTTCATAGGCTTGTGGCGCTATGGGCTACCGCAGGTTGCCAACGTGCTCCTCTCCCCAGCCAACCCCCTGGGCATCGCGATAACGCTGCGGTTGGACATATGGAGCCGCGCCCTAGCCATGATTCACGACATGCCCTATACAGGCGTAGGACTGGACATGTTCCCGTTGATGCAGAGCAATTTCTACCCAGGCGTCATGATCGGGCCTGAACCTCATGCCCATCAATTGTTCCTGCAAATTGCCGTCGATCTGGGACTGCCGGGGTTGCTTGCTTTCTTGTGGCTTCTGATCGCTCTGGTCTTTGCCGCCGCTAGGACATGCTGGAGAGGACAGGAGGCACAGCAACATGCCATCCTGTTAGGTGCCATGGGTAGTATAGTGAGCTATGTTGCTTCTGGATTTCTGGACACCATCTGGGCAGCCAAGCCATCGGTGCTCATCTGGTTCGTGCTCGGTCTGGTTGCTGCACTGTGCGTATCCAGTGAACTGCGTCCAAGGACTACAATTCAATCCACTTTGGTTGCATATGCTCGCCGCTGTCTTCCTGCACTGCTGATTTTGCTAGTCATGTACCCTGGCTTTTTGATTGCTCCGGACGCCCCGCGTGTAAATTGGTCTATCATCCAGGCCAACAGGCTGTTGTTGTTTGCTCAGGCTGGCAGGAACAATGAGCCAAGTCTGGCAACAGTTGCCACTGACCTGCGCGAAGCAGTGCGGATGCAAGCGGATAACGCCCGCCTATATAGCCTCTTGGGACGTGTCTATAGCTGGTTAGGTAAATACCAGGATGCCATGGACGCCTTCCTCAGAGTAGTAGAGCTGGATGGCCGGGATGCCGTTGCTCGCTATGCTCCTTTCGAGGACCTGCGCCGGCTTCTCGTGGGGGAGAAAGAGCACGATCCATGGGTGGATGCCATTTGGGTTTATTCCCATTGGGTAGCTCGCTTCCCCCAGCGAGCAGAGCCTGTCGTGTTGGTTGCTTTGGTGCGGGAACAGCATCAGGATGATCCCAAAGGTGCCGCGGCAGTTGTGAAATCTGGGATAGAGAAGGGAGCTCAACCAAAGGGCTTGCTCCTCTACTACCTTGACCGACTCAACGCACAGATGCGCGTTGAGCCTTGAACCTGTGTCATGGTGGTCAGCCGGAGAGAGGACAGTCTTGTCTGCATTCGATGAGCTGCAAGGGGTGAGCATTTGTCCTGAATGGGCGTTGCTGCTCTGCTGTGCGCACGTGAATGAAGGCTTCGAAAGAGCTGAGCGCATCAAAATTCTGCTGCAAAAGAAACTGGACTGGGAGTACTTGATCCGGACGGCGCTGCGGCACAGTATGATGCCACTGCTATACCAAAGCCTCGCCACTACCTGTCCGGAAGCAATCCCCGCCGCTCCTTTAGCTCAACTCCAAGAGCATTTCCGCAACAATGCCCGACGCAATTTTTTCCTCACGGGGGAATTGTTTCAGATATTGCATTGGCTCGATGAGCATAGTATCCCTGCCGTGCCATACAAAGGCCCAGTGTTGGCAGCTTCCGTTTACGGGGATTTTGCCTTACGACAGTTTGATGACCTAGACTTCTTGGTGCACGAGTGGGATGTTATGAAGGCCAGAGAACTCCTCACAGCACAGGGATACCGCCCTGAGTTCCAACTCAACCGTGCTCAAGAGGTGGCCTACCTCCGTTCACAATCTGCCCACAAACTCATACGCCACGAAGCAATGTGCATCGTGGAACTGCATTGGCGGATTGCCGAGGATTATTTCTCCTTTCCGCTTGCTCCAGAAAGGCTGTGGGAACGCCTCGAATCAGTGCCCTTGGCAGGCAGAGAGGTGCAGACTTTCTCTGCTGAGGACCTCCTTCTGATCCTATGTGTTCATGGCACTAAACATTGTTGGGCGCGGTTGGGGTGGGTCTGTGACCTCGCTAGGTTGATCGGCGCTCGTCACGAACTAGATTGGGACTGTGTGGTCAAACAAGCTGTCGCACTGGGGGCTAAACGCATGCTCTTTCTCGGGCTTTTCCTTGCCCATGAGCTGCTGGGCGTGGCATTGCCAAAGGCGCTTCTGAAGGGAATACAGAGCGACGGAGCAACCATTTTGCTTGCCAGGCAGGTAAAAGAGCAGATTTTGCGCGACACCAAGGAGGAACCGAGGGTTATGGAATCGTGCCTTTTTCACCTCAAAGCAAAGGAACGGTGGCAGGACAGAGTCCGTTATTGTATTCGTCTGGCAGTAACAACCACACCTGGGGATTGGGCTCTCGTGCGATTGCCTTCCTCCCTTTTCCCCCTTTACTATTTGCTCCGGCCATTTCGGCTTGTAGGAGCGTATGCATCGCTCCTATGGAAGCGCTAGCTTCGCTCCCTAGAATCTAGATACCTCTGCTCGTTCAATCCAGGAAGATAGGCTGCCCCACTTTGGGCAAGACAACCTGGATTTTCGTTCCTGCCAATGCCTCTTGCCACCACTCCGGATGTTCGGTATGAATGGGGATCAATGTGTGCGGGCGAACCTGCCTGACAAAGTCGCGCAACTGGGGGCCGGTGGCGTGGCCAGAGGCATGGAGGGATAGATGCTGTGGGTCATCGGGGTCTCCTTCCATGCGCAACTCGAAATGCCGGATCCAATTCCTCAGCCGTTCTAGGTCTATCGCCTGTTCCTCATCGTAGGCCCGGCTGTTGGAGTAGATGTACACTCCTCCCTCAATACCCTGCAAATCCAGCAGATCATTGGCATCCCACAGGCTGAAACAGAGGATGTATTCGCCTGGATGAGCTGACACCTCTGATGGCCCTACCGTACGGTTTGCCCATTTACGCCGTAGCTCTGTTTCCCAGGCACGAGGTGCTGATTTGGGATCAGCATAGAGAAGCACTTCCGGCAATGTCAGAGGGTCGGGGAAAGCGGTAGAGTCAGCCAAGGTGATGGCTTGCAGCAGGTAAGCATCCTTGGGCTGGATGGCCAGCCGACGGTTGGTCTCCCTGGCTACTTTGTGGAATGTGTCCAGACGCTCTACATTGCGCGGAGCAAAGTCAGCCACCACCAATCGCCCTTCAGCCTGGCGTACCAAATCCAAAGCATTTTCCGCAACCTGCTGCTCTGTAACCAAAGGCTGATCCGACAAGTGGGTACCCTCGCAGAGGAGGGCTGTCAGCCCCAGTTGGGCAAGCTCCTGGGTAAGCCGCTCCATCAACCAGGCATTTTGCCCATGGAAGCGGATGTCACCTGTGTAGCCGACCCAACCCACTGAAGTACGGACGGCAAACGCAGCCGCTCCTGGCACGGAGTGATCCACTGGCCACCACCGTACCTCTAATCCGCTTACCTCACCCGTAAAAGCACTCGTAGGCTGCTCCAAGAGTCGCTTTGAGACACTCGGGGTGGATTCCCACCAAGCCCTGCCCTCCGCACAGAGCTGGCCGTCCAGGAAGCTATAGCAGCGAGCGAGGTAATGCGCGTTGCGCACCGTCCTCAATACTTGCTCCTGCTCATCCCAGCCACGGGGACACACAAAGGTCAGCTCTTGCTCAAAGCCACTTTGCCCAGTGACCTGCATAGCCCGCGCAACAAAGGCTGTAACGCAGGTAGTGTAGACAGGGATAACGGGGTCCAGACAGAAGAGATCGCCATTGTGATCTAGATGGGCGTGAGAGACAAGGACGGCATCTACAGCGAGGGCATCCTCCCGCTGCAGGTTGCGGTAGAGAGGTTCACGGCGGAAACGTTCCCACATGCCTGGGGGCGCAAGTTCGGTCCTATAGGCGCCTTCCAGAGGGGGGATCAACTCCAATGCCAGTAAGTCCAGCAAACCACGTGCTGCCCGAGGGCGCAAATACTCATTGAAAAATTCTTGCCGTCGGCCAAAAGCTGTGCCAAAATCCAAAAGCAGCCGCACATCGCCATCTTCCAGCAAGATTTTGTTGCCACCGATTTGCCCTACACCTCCGTAGCAGGTAATGGACGGTCTCATCGTCTTACCCCCTCCGAACAGCAATCACAGCAAAGGCATGCTCTCCTTGAATGGGCCAGCAAATGGGATGCATTCCCTCAATCTGGAAAATCTGCGAGGCGTTCTAGCGCACCAGGCACATCATCGCCCAGATGGAAACGGATCACCCGACGCCCAGCGTCCAACAGGGCCTGTTGATCACCTCGTGCCTGGGCTTCCTTCAGCACTCCGAAAGTGATAGACGACTTGAGCTGCCCCGCTTCACCGGGTATAGGCGCATCCCGTGCATCATTGGCAATCAGTTGGATGAAGAAGCCATTCCTGGCATCGCCTTTGTGCAGTTGGCCAGTGGAATGCAGAAAGCGCGGGCCATAACCGACTGTGACGGCTAGCTTCAAGCGGTCCCGCAGCCTAGTGCGCAATGCTTGCAGTGCTGCCTCGGTCTCAGCCGTTGGCGGAACATAGGCTTGTAGCGCCACATAGTTGCCTGGTTGGGCCGGAGTCAGGAATGCGAGCAGCGTGGCTGCGCTAAGCGGAGCGGATTCAGCGGGTGGCAGGGTGCCTGTCTCCATATACGCTCTGACCATCTCTCGTGCCCGCTGCTTGGCGCTCTCTACATTGGGTTGATCGAAGGGGTTAATGCCTAGATGATAGCCAGCCACAGCGATGCCCATCTCCCATAGGAACATCTGTCGGCCCAGATCATAGCGGTCGCGCAAACGCAGCCGCACTACAGGATGTCCAGCAGCCTCCAATGCCGCCAGGGTTGCGTCATGCCTCTCATAACCCGCTAGTTGTAGCGCAACGAACAGCCGATCGTTCCCGTATACCTCGGGTGGCCCGAGTAGTTCCCCCACCACTGGCAGAATGCCCTGACCCTCTTTACCCGTGCTTTCCGCAATCAACTGTTCCAACCAGTTGCCCAAACTAGCAATAGGCGGAGGGATGACCAAGGTCAGCTTGTCTCGCCCCACCCTGGCCAGAGTGCCCAGGATAGCCCCCAACCAGGCGCCCGGATTCTGCTCTTCTATAATAGAAGGTGCGCAGTGGGCGCTCGCCTCCGATGCCCGCTCTAACAAGAGTCGCATGTCCACCCCAATAAGTGCAGCAGGCACCAACCCGAAATGGGAGAAGGCGGAAAAGCGCCCACCAATGTTTGGGTCGCTAAAGAAGGTAGCGCGGAATTTGTAATGCTCAGCTAGACTGGCCAATGTCGTGCCAGGATCAGTGATGGCAACAAAGTGGGTCCCAGCTCGCTCGAAATCCTCTTGTTTGGCTACTTGATTGTAGAAGAAGCGGAACAAGGAGAGCGTCTCCACTGTGGTGCCAGATTTGGTGCTGACAATGAAGAGTGTACGGCCCAGGTCAAGATGTTCTACATAATCCAAAATAACTTCCGGCACCGTGCTATCCAACACGGATAGATCCAGGCAACCTTCTTTCACCCCAAAAGTCAGACGAAAGACCTCAGGAGCCAAGCTTGATCCGCCCATGCCCAACAGTATGGCATGAGTGTAGCCATCAGCCCGTACCTGGTCGGCCCATTTCTCTAATTGAGGGACTTGGGCGAGCATGGCTTTGGCGCTGTGCAGCCAACCCAAGCGGTTCGTGATCTCTGTTGGCTCTGGCTTCCAGACGGTGTGATCATGAGCCCAGATACGGGACATGACCCTTTGTCGCGCCATCTGTGCCAGGGCTGTCTCTACTGCTCCCTGATACGGTCCAAGATTGGCCGTGCCATATTCCTCGTTCAGGCTGATCACTCGACCCCCTTTGTTACCTATGCTTCCAGGCCACAGCAAACTGCGCCCATGAGCGCAACTTTGGGGTTCAGGATGACATGCACGGGAATACGCGCCATTAGTTCGGAATGTCGCCCCTTGGCGCAGAAAGCCCGCATGAAGCGCCCGCCCTCAAGAGCCGAGAGGATGCGCGGTGGAATGCCGCCACCGAGATAGACACCCGCCGTAGCCAAGGTCTTGAGCGCCAGGTTACCTGCTTCTGCGCCGAGGATGGAGACAAAGATGTTGAGGGTAGCGATGCAGAGATCTGCCCCTTTTTCGTCAGATAAGGCGGTAGTGACAATGACTGGAGTGGGATCCTCGGTAGCAGCCAGTTTCTCCGCCAGCCAAGGGGGTTCTGGCGCATAACCGCTATCATGTAGATAGGCATAGATATTCGGGAGACCAAGCCCGGAGCAAACTCGCTCGTAGCTAACGTGCCCAAAACGCTGCAACAGATACCGCAATAGTTCAAGCTGACGCTCATCCGTTGGTGCGAAGTCTGCATGGCCACCCTCAGTAGGGTGAGGGCGATAGCGAGTGCCGTCCCAGGTAAGAAAAGCCTCTCCCAATCCTGTGCCTGGGGCGATTACGGCGATAGCCCCGCCCGAAACCGGTTGACCAGCGTTTAATGTACGTAGATCCTTCGGCTCCAGCAAGGGTATTGCCCAGGCAATAGCTTCAAGGTCGTTCAATAACTGCACGGATGGCAAGTTGAGTGCCGTCTGAAGCTCCTTCGCATCAATAACCCAGGACAAGTTGGTGATTTCAGAACGACCGCCAACCACTGGCCCTGCCACTCCAAAGCAAGCACGCCTCACAGACACATCCACTTGAGATAGGAACTCCCGAACGATTGCCTCTAAATTGGGGTAGCGAGCACTAGGGAAAGTTGCCTCAAACAGCGGTACGCGCGGTCCGTTTTCAGGGGAAAAGAGTGCCAAATTGGCTTTGGTTGCGCCGATGTCGCCAGCGAGTAGCATAGGATCCTCCTCTGGTTTTTGGTCCTAGCAATATTATAACGCGTTTTGACCAAGATTAGTAGGAGCTGTCCTCTGCCCGGGTGCATTTCAGTTTAGGGGCGAGTTGTAAACGGCTGTCCACACTTCATGGAAACGTTTGCTGAGGATAGCAGCTCGAATTGGGGCCAGGCGTTCTAGCCCAGCTCGACTCCAGCGCATCCCA
>JACIWW010000027.1 GCA_014360905.1 Chloroflexota bacterium | reverse complement strand
AGCCTCTGCCAATAGCTGCGCTTTGATCTCTGCACGGGTGCGTTTCATCTTAGATTCCTTTCTCTTGAGCTTCGATTCTTCCCTACATTATGCCCCAAATTTGCCCCCAAATTGAAATACACCCCCTTCTTCTGTATTGCTGCAAGCGAACAAATGGGATATAATTAAGGCACAAGAGGAGGGAAAATGCGACAGATCCGGATTCGTGCAGGTAGTATTGAGGTAATCGCCGAATTAAATGATACCCACACGGCTGACGCCATTTGGGCAGCCTTGCCGTTTTCTGCTGCTGGAAACACATGGGGCGATGAAATCTATTTCTCCATACCAGTCAAATTGCAGGAGGAGAACGCGCAGGCCGTTGTCTCCTTAGGGGACTTGGGATACTGGCCACCTGGACATGCCTTTTGCATTTTCTTTGGCCCCACGCCCGTTAGCAAAGGGCAAGAGATTCGGCCTGCCAGTCCTGTCAATGTCTTTGGGCGGGTAATTGGCGATCCCACTGTTCTCAGGAAAGTGCGAGACGGCGAAACCGTTACGGTCGAGGCAATCTCAGCAATTTGATTTATGATATTTTCTGAGCATTGGAACTAGTCAATGCAGGGGATGTAATGAGATGGCAAAACGTACCATTCTTGTGGCTGGAGAGGCGATATTACGCCAGAAAGCCAAAAGAGTCACCAGCTTCGGGCCATTTCTCGAAGACCTGGTTCAGGATATGCTGGATACGATGCACGCAGCCAATGGGCTCGGTCTGGCTGCGCCGCAGATTGGCATACCTCTACGGCTGATTGTGATCGAGATGCCGGCAGAGGAAGATGAAGAAGGCAAAGAGATCCAGCCGAGCCAGTTGTATGTATACTGTAACCCAGAGATCATTAAAGCACACGGCGAGGAAGAGGATGAGGAAGGATGCCTTTCTGTGCCCGGGTATGTGGGAACAGTCAAACGCGCTACAGTTGTTACGGTGAAAGGACAGGACCTCAAAGGTCGTCCCATTCGTACCAAAGCTCAAGGGCTATTGGCCCGGGCCTTTCAACACGAGATAGACCACCTGGATGGCAAGCTTTTCCTAGATCGCGTAGACAGCCCAGAGAAGCTGCGCCGCGTGCAGCACCGCGAAAATCAAGGGGAACCTATCTGACCTGAGGTGGGCATACATGTACGGTTTTCACCACAAACTCCTGTACGTGGATGTCACAAATCGCTACCATCGTGTAGTGGAGTTACCTGATGTCATCCTGCGCCGCTACTTGGGTGGTCGTGGGTTAGGGAGCCATCTCTTGTGGCAGGAATTGCACGCTGGAACTGATCCCCTTGGTCCAGACAATGTGCTTATTCTCACGACAGGCCCTCTTACTGGAACCAACTTTCCTGGCGCAAGCCGCTACGAGATTTTCAGCCATTCTCCGTTGACCCACGCTTTTTCCGAGTCCTCCGCTGGCGGGCGTGTCGCTACACAACTTTCGCGTACTGGTTATGATGCCATTGTCATTCGTGGGGCTTCCGACTCACCGATTTATCTCGAAATATCCGATACCAGCATCGATTTTCGAGATGCCATACCTTTTTGGGGCATGGATACTTATCGTGCAGAGGAGGCCATTCTTGCCCAGGTAGTTGCACCACATGCTCAGGCTTTGGTGATAGGCCCCGCGGGCGAGAATCTGGTGCGTTTTGCCTGTATAGTTAACAACAAATGGCGTTCAGCCGGGCGCACTGGTCTGGGAGCTATTTTGGGTGCAAAAAAGATCAAAGGTATTGTTTTCCATGGGCAAAGGGAACGGCCTCTGGCTGACCCCACTGGTTTCGAGGCTTATCTACGTGCTTTCCGGGCGAAAGGCCTGAGCAGCCCAAGCGCTGCCAATTACTCGCGCTATGGCACTCCCAGCATGGTAGCCGTTACGAACACGGCTGGGGCATTTCCTGCTTATTACTGGTCAGCCGGCTCTTTGCCTGGATGGGAGCAAATCAGTGCTGACGCTCTTGTCGAGAACTTGGACGTTCGACCTCATGCATGCCCTGGTTGCTTCTTAGCCTGTGGCAAACTGAGCACAGTCAGAGAAGGGCGGCACAAAGGGCTGACCATCGAAGGGCCTGAGTATGAAACGATCTATGCCTTCGGCGGTCTTTGTGCCATCACCTCGCTGGAGGAAATCGTTTACCTGAACGATCTGTGCGATCGCTATGGGTTAGATACAATAACGGCAGGCAACCTGGCCGGGCTAGTCATGGAGGCTACACGGCGCGGGCGGCTGAATTTCTCTTTGCAGTATGGTGATGCACAAGGCGTCGCAACGTTGCTGGAGCAAATCGTGAACCGCGAAGGCCCTGGCGCTATCTTAGCTGATGGCATCGTCGCTGCTAGCCGGGCATGGAATCTGGGGGACCTAGCAATACATGTGAAGGGCCTAGAGCCAGCCGCCTACGATCCACGCGTACTGAAAGGCATGGCTCTGGCCTATGCTACAGCACCACGAGGAGCGTGTCATTTGCGTGCTACGTTCTACAAGTACGAATTGTCCGGCCAGATTGATGCTAGCCAGGTCGAGGGCAAAGCAGCCATGTTCGTGGAGATCGAAGACCGCATGACCATTATGGATACCCTTATCCTCTGCCGCTTTTTCCGCGATCTTGTGCCCTGGGAAGAATTACAGCATATTATCCACCTAACCACAGGACTTGAATTTGATCTTCCTACCCTGCGAGAGATCGCCAATGGGATTGCAACATTAGCTCGCTGTTTCAATGTACGCGAAGGGTTCGGATATGCCGATGATCTGCTACCCGCCCGTTTCCATGATGAGCCACTCGATGGACACACGATTACACGTGAAGAATTGGCTCTGATGCTTTCTGACTATTACTGCTTGCGTGGTTGGGATGAGAAAGGCTATCCGCTCTCTTGTTGAGTGAAAGATGAACATCATAGACGAAGTAGCAGCTTACGCCAGAGAAGTATATCCCGCAGCAGATTTCCCGCACATTGCCGAAGTGGTTGCTTATGGGCAGCAGTTGGCGAGGGAAATTGGCACGGACGAAGAGATCGTCACTATTGCCGCCTATTTCCACGACATATCGCGTGTGACGCTGGGGCCGGAGGACCACAATGTCAAATCAGCAGAGATGGCCCGGGAATGGCTGAGCCAACGTGGCTATCCAGAGGAGCGCATCGAGCGTGTAATGGTGGCCATCATTGCGCATATGCGCGCCATAGCGGGTCCGGAGCGAGAGCGCGTGCCCATTGAAGGGCGCATCCTCTATGATGCAGATAAGATTGGCCGCGCCCAAGGCATGGGTTTGCTGGGTGTGCTTGTCCACCTTGGTGGACAGATAAACTGGGAGGGCCTGACCTATGCCCAATTGGCAGCAGCTATCCGCCGAGGGCGCGAATTGACTGAAGAAGCGTATCGCTCGCTCTATACGGATGCAGCGCGGGAATTGGCCGGGCCCGGTTATAAGCGAGCGATGGAATTCTGCGATGGGCTTTTGCAGATGCAAGTCTTCAAAACCTGAGGCAAACGCAGTTTCCAGTTCAAAGGCAGGCTGCAGTTGCTTCGTCTGTTTTTCGAAACTTCAAATCATTTTGAATATGCGTAGATCGCTGGGCAATAACTCCCTGAGGTGAGGCAATTCATGGAAGATGAGCGAAGCGAGCGGGGATTGCCTGATTGACTCAGTAAGGCCAGGGATCGGGATACGAACGAGAAGCAGCAACAAACAAATCACAACAAGCAGGCCGGTCAACAGCCCCAATAGCATGCCCAGAAGATGATCTGCCCATGCCAGGCCAATGGCCTTCAGAATTTCGCTGACCAATTCTGCTAGAATGGTAGAAACAATCCAAACTGCGACGAAAATCAACCCAAAAGCAACGATCTTGGCTATGGTAGGATCACTGATGTACGCGTGTAGGCTAATAGCTGCTACATCGTGATAGCTCAGTGCGGCGTATACCCCAACGATGAAGCCAATCAAGGCAGAAGCCTGGCGCAGAAAGCCTGCCCGTAGGCTGGAAAACGTGGAAATGGCAATGATAACTACGATCATCGCATCAACCCAATTCATGTCCCTGTCTCCTTTCACTCTCGCGCAAAGTACTGCAACGCTAGGCGCACCTTTTCTTCTAGGGGTAAGCTCTCTCGCGGGAGCGAGCGCAAAGCTGACTGTGCCTCTGTGATACTGTAGCCAAGCGAGGTCAATGCCGAAATGACCTCGGCATCTGCATGTGTCAGCTCTGGATAGGCGGCAAACTCCAATTCCACGCCGAGCTTGTCTTTCAGGTCAACCATTAGCCGCTCTGCCGTCTTTTTCCCAATCCCAGGGATACGTGTCAATATCGCGGCATCTCCCCGAGCAATCGCTTCCCGCAAAGTTTCCACAGACATGATGGAGACGATTCTGGAGGCCACTTTTGGGCCAATGCCGGGCACTCCTAAGAGTAGCTCGAACAGTGTCAGTTCTTCAGGGGTAACAAAACCATAGAGCTCGAGTTCGTTTTCTCGCACATGCAGATGCGTGAACAGACTAACCTTGTTTCCTACCCCGCCTAGGCGGTCCTGTATATTGGGTGGCACATAAACCTTGAACCCCACACCACCAACGTTCACGATAACGTAGTTCTCACCCAGCGCGGATATTCGTCCTTCGAGCGTAGCGATCATTGCTCCCTTTCTATGTCCTTGCTGCCTTGTGCCACCCGCAAGGCCATGGAGAACGAATGGGCATGGCAGATAGCCACCGCCAGCGCATCAGCAGCATCATCCGGTTTAGGGATGTCTTCTAGCTTAAGCAAGAGACGTACCATCTGCTGCATTTGTTCCTTGCTTGCCAGTCCGTAACCGGTGATGCTCTGTTTCACTTGCAGGGGCGTGTACTCGTATGTCGGCAACCCGGCATGGGCTAAAGCCAGCAGGATGACCCCTCTGGCGTGTCCTACAGACAATGCTGTGCGCACATTCCGAGCGAAGAACAACTCCTCAACCGAAGCCTCTGCTGGATGATAGGTGTCAATCAGATTGCGCAACTCGCGGTAGAGGTGTTGTAACCTGAGTGGTAAAGCAAGATGGGATGGCGTGGCGATTGTGCCATATGCTATGGAGTGCACAGCATCCCCATCCAAGCGTATAATACCATAACCGGTAATGGCTACGCCGGGGTCAACGCCCAGTATGACTATTCCTGTGTTAGCAGGTTGTGACAAAGCCGCTAACTCTTGGGTGAAGCAAAGCTACTGCTCTGCCTCATACGCAGCCATGACTTCGTCGCTGATCTCGAGGTTGGAGTAGACTTGCTGCACATCATCCAATTCCTCCAGCGCTTCGATCAGACGCATGTTCTGAATCGTTGCCTTCTCGTCAATGCGCGCCATGGTTTTGGGCACCCACGATAATTGTGCGCTGGTAAACGAGATTTTCTGTTGTTCCAATCTCTCTTTGACTTTCTGCAGGTCCTCGGCCTTGGTAAAAACCTCGACCAAGTCTTTGTCCACCTTCACATCTTCAGCGCCAGCGTCAATGGCCGCAAGTGCCAGCTCTTCAGCATTTCCATCATCCGGTACAATACTGATATAGCCTTTGCGTTCGAACATCCAGGCAACGGAGCCTGTTGCACCCAAGTTTCCACCATGTCGGGAGAAAACCCTCCGTACTTCAGAGACAGCACGATTGCGGTTGTTTGTAAGCACCTCGACGATCATGGCGATTCCCTGGGGGCCATAGCCTTCGTATTGAATTGCCTCTATGGCTTCGCCCTTTAGTTGACCAGTTCCGCGCAAAATAGCGCGCTCGATGTTCTCTTTGGGCATAGCGGCCTGTCTAGCTTTATCTATAGCAAGCCGCAAGCGAAAGTTGGAAGCAGGGTCGCCTCCGCCATCGCGGGCGGCAATTTCGATCTCTCGACCCAATTTGGTGAACAATTGTCCCCGTCTGGCGTCAGCCACGCCTTTAGTGCGTTTGATCGTGGCCCAATGCGAATGTCCAGACATAGTTAAAAACACCTCCTTCGGTATCTATCCGAATGCGAACAAATACCCAACATTGTTAGAATCCAACCAGGGAGTTCGCTTTCTATGGGATAGGCACTTTCCCTTGACTTCTCAAATCTGTATGTACATTATATCAATTTTAGCGCGATATTAGCAAATGAAGGCGTCAGCCTGAAAGTGCAGAGGCTAACGCTGAAGGCTGAGAGTCTGGGCTATCTTCAGAGAGCACGGCCCTAGTTTCATGGTAACAGCAAGCGCAATTGGCGCGCCGTATCCACTGCTTGTGCTCGCCAGTGGTTATTGGCAAAGATGAAAGTGTTCTCAGCCTTCGCCCCCAGGTCTCTAATTTTTGGTACCCATTCCTCTAGTTCTTCTTTTGAGTAGGTATAATCATAGCGCTCCCACGGTTCATCATAGCGCCACCACTTTTTGGCATTGCGACCGTGGAAACGCACATAGGCTATGCGACTGGTCGCTTCTGCTATGGGAGGGATCAAGCCCTTGAGTCGTGGTTCATCCACACAGCAGAAACCCAGGTCGTTTTCTTCTAAGAAGGCAAAGGACTCCGCAGTCAGCCAGCGCGCATTGCGAAATTCAACCACTACTGGCAACTCGGCCATTGTATCACGAAATGCCTTCAGATAGTCACGGTTCTCGGCATTAGGATAGAAAGAATAGGGGAACTGCGCCAGAACACAGCCAAATTTGCCGGCCTCGATCAAAGGCCTAAGCGCTCGCACGAACTTGGGGAAGAGTTCTGCATTGCCCTCGCGCTTGTGTGTCAATTCCTGGGTAGCTTTGACGGTGAACAGAAATCCCTGGGGCGTTTTGTCCGCCATAGCCGCTAAAATGCGCGCCTCAGGCAAGCGATAGAAAGTGAAATTGATCTCGCATGCCTGAAATTCGCGGGCGTAGAAAGTCAACCAATCTGTCTTGGGCAAGTCCGCGGGATAATAAGGTCCTACCCAGTCTTCATAACTGTAACCACTAGTACCAATATAGATCATATTTCCGCTTTCTATTGGCCAGATTGTGCAAAATCATTCGGTTGTATATTCATCCCATTTTTCCTCGTCCTGAAAATCGTATTCATTGATCAACACTCGCCGCGAACGCCCAGCGTTCTCAGCCGGTCCAACAATCCCCAGCTCTTCCATCTGATCAATCAAGCGTGCGGCTCGTGGGTAACCGATGCGCAGATGGCGCTGGATAAAAGAGGTGGATATGCTGCTTCGCCCACGTGTCAGTTCAATAGCCTGCTGCAATAGGTCGTCCCCTTCTTCTTCCAAGTCCACATCGTGCCATGGGGCATTGGCTTCTGCTTGTGGCACAAGCCAATCTATCTTCTCGCGCCAAAAGTTCACCAAGCGCTCCAATTGCTCATCCGAAACAAAGCAGCCTTGCAGACGAATCAGCTTGCTCGAGTCCGGAGCCATGTACAGCATGTCCCCTCGCCCCAACAGCTTCTCTGCACCGGCTGTATCCAAAATGACCCGTGAATCTATTTGTGAAGTTACTGCAAAACTGATGCGCGCGGGAAAGTTTGCTTTGATCAATCCAGTGATAATGTCTACAGATGGACGTTGCGTGGCAATGACCAGGTGAATGCCTGTTGCCCGCGCCAGTTGAGCGATGCGGCAGATGGCGTGTTCGATCTCTTCTGGTGCACTCACCATTAAGTCAGCTAATTCGTCAATAAGAATGACCATATTGGGCAGCTTCGCCTGCCCCCTAGAAGCCATCAATTGATTATAGACATCGATATTCCGGGCCCCCATCTCTGAGAACAGCCGGTAACGCTCATCCATCTGCTTGGTAACCCAGTGGAATGCCCGCACAACTTCCTCTACCTCTGTTACTACAGGTGCTACAAGATGCGGAATGCCATTGAAAGCAGTCAGTTCCACCATCTTTGGGTCAACCATAAGCAGCTGAAGGTCCTCTGGAGTGTTGTTGAACAGTAGGCATGCCGTGATGGAGTTCATACATACCGATTTACCTGAGCCGGTAGCGCCGGCGATTAGTAGATGTGGCATCTGTGCCAAGTCGGCTGCTACCGGTTGCCCAGAGACATCCAAGCCTAAAGCAATCCTCAGTTTAGAGTCTATGCTACGGAAGGCTTTGGACTCCATCACGCAACGCAAATTGACCAGCGAAGGGCTACTGTTCGGGACCTCGATTCCCACTACTGAACGTCCCGGGACAGGCGCCTCAATACGAATAGGGGATGCTGCCAGCGCCAGCGCCAAATCATCCTGCAAGGTCATAATTCTGCTGACACGGACTTTCCTGCGCCGTATTTGCCCATCTGGCTCTGGCGTTTCTACGAAACCGGGTTCCACGCCAAATTGGGTAACCGTTGGACCTTGGTTGATTTCAACCACTTTGACAGGTACCCCAAAACTGGCTAATGTCTCCTCAATAATTTGCTTCTTGTAACGCACATCTGCATCGCCATAAGGCTCATTGGCGCTTCCGTTGAGCAAATCCAAAGGTGGCAAGCCCCGCTCCTGGCGCATGCGGCGGGTGCGCACTGGCGTGGATGGGACCTCTATGGGCGCTTTTTGAGGCGTGCTGAGCTGCTCTTGAGCAAGCCGTTTTTTCTCCCTGAGTACGATCTGAGGAGTACGAACTGGCTCGACTGGCTGAGGTGGCGGAGCCAGGCTCTTCAGACGGGTTTTTATTTTGCCCAGAATTACAACCCATTCATTCCAATTGAGGCGGAAGAGCAGGCAAATACTAACGAAAATGGCCAAGAGCAGGATCAGAAAGGAGATCGTTCGTCCTACTGCTGCGATGAGAAAGTAGCTAACTGCCCAGCCGATGTATCCTCCTCCCTGACCCTTTTCTGCCGCCAAGAGGGACTGTCCTGGCGCAATAACGAGATGGGAAAGACCCAACAGGGCCACGAAGAGTATCTCCAGGGCAACGATGCTTCGCGTGGGAATGGAGAGGCGCTTGCGCAGATCATCCCATAGGAAGAGCAGACCGGCAACGAGCAAGAGCAAAACCATCGGGTAGGCACCCCAGCCAAAGATACGCCGCAAGGACATGCTCCATGCTTTGCTCAAAGTGCCTCTGGTAATGGACAACAAGGCCAGAGCGGTCACACCCCCCAGAGCAATGAGCAGCACGCCCAATATCTCTTTTTGCAAGGCCTGATCCAAGGTAATCGGTATTCCCTGCGGGCGTTGTTTCTTAGGGCTTTTTTTGGTTGACACGGATCAAGCTCCTCTCGGCTGAGAGAAAAGCATCTGGTAAGACACTCACTTCATCATAATTATATGTCATGAAAAGGGGGTTGTCAAAGGAGCGGAAAATGGTGCTGCGACAGTCGAAACCCAATCTATTACAAGTGAGGAGGATAATTCCAGCCAAAGCAAAACGAGAAAGATGCAGATCACCAATGAAAAAGACAGGAAGCGGATACGCCCTGCCGAAGCGCGTACTTGGTCATGCCAGAGCCGCCAACTAACGCGTATCAATCCGATGATAATACCAGCAGAGCGTATCCACAATGCTTGTATCACGCGAGGTTGTGTTTCCTGCAATACCTTATCCACTTTCTGGTAGCCCAAAAGTCCTCTCGAGATAAGGGGCATGCCCGCCAAGTCCAACACACAAACGATAAAGATAATGAATAGTATCAATCCTTGCCAAGGAAAGGACTGTGCCTTCGCTTCTTCTCCGTCTGCAATAGATTGACTGTATAATGCTATCAGCGCCGAACTGGCCAGCAACACCGCCACTGATCTGTGCACTAGCCACGACATCGCACCCAAAAGACCCTCTCCTGAACCTACAGCTACGCCTTGCACCACGAGACCCAGCACGCTTATGGCAGCACAACCCAGCACAGCAGAAGGACTTGTTTGAATAACCGCCCATACGCCGCTGAAAACCGTCGTCAATAGGCCTAAACCGCTCAGCGTAGCCGTGACACCTTCCGTATGCAATACCGGATTCTGCTGCCATAGCGTTAAGAAAAGGTGGAGAACAACCCAGTCTTTCACGGTCCAAAGGAAGGTCAGTGTGAGATGCGGATTGCCGCTAGCCCACAGCGGTGTTGTCCCATGCAAGGGGAATAGGGTTAGCCATAAGACAAGAGGTGGCACCACTAACCACGCGCTCCGATACGCAAGCAGTTGCTGGTCTGGAAACAGGGCAAAACGCTCTAAGAGGATAGGAATAGCCAGTAGAAATGGAACTGGCAGGGTGGCCCAAGCCAAGAAGCGTGAGGCACCGCGCAGCGAGGTGGGGAAAGCTGGTGGGGTAGCAAGCACCAGTACAATCAGAGCAGCGGGCAGCAAAAGGAAGGATAACCAAGAGCGTAGCAGGATCGCTACACTGAGCAAGCCTACGCTTGCCAAAACAGGGGCATAAAACGATTCGGCCTGCTCCGCTGTCGCAGCGATAGCCAGCAGAACCATAGTCGTCCCATACACAAAGGTCAACAGTGCCTGTGTGCTTTGGTCAAGGCTCCAGGGCTGCCCTAGAAAAGTCGCAGTCTCATTCAGAGGCAGTGCAAGGACCAAACGCGTACAAGCGATCATCGTGGCAAGGCCAAGCCCAACCATTGGGGCACGCCATCTTTGTATTATGCCCACAGCACCAGCGCCTATGAGCGCTATCAAACACAGCCAGTATGGTTGCACTTCAGTTCTCCCGCGATTGGCTTTTGGTAATGACGGCCTCCCCATTGTGTAAGTGGGAAGCGGCTAGTGCTACCAGCACGTCGCAGGCTGCCCAGAGCCCCCATACCATGGGGTTAGGTTGCCAGAGAGCATACAGGATTCGACAGCCGTCGGCAAAACTCAAAATGCCCAGACTCGCGTGCAAGGCATGATCATACAGCACCAAGCAGAGCAGGCTGCTCATAAAAAGCCATGCGATAGCGAAAGTGGTGACAAAAGGCAACGGATAGACATGATATTTCTGCACTAGGCCATAGCTCACCAATATCCCCAATGCGGCAGTCACCAGGCGCAGCGAAAATCGATTCAGCGCAGGTTTGTTTGGGGCAATTTCTGTTGCTCCTTTCCTTACGGCGCGTTGTACCCACCATAAGCGCCAAGCAGTGAGGGAAAAAATGAGGGCAATAGCTACGGACGCGATTGTGCTCGCGAGCGCTGAGGGGATTCCAATAGCAGACCAAAGGAGTGCGATGAGAATCAAGCGCTGCCCGAGGAAAATCCACGCTCCCAGACGAAAATCAGAGACAACGAACGATATGGCTCCACAAGCAACCAAACCGCTCACAAGCTGAGGAGCGCGCGAAGAAGCAAGGGGTGCCATGCGATGAAAGAGTGTCAGCAACAAATGAATCTCCTTACTTGGTTCCTACAACCCGGAGCTGTTTCTGCACCAATACTGGCCTCATCTGCGTCACCATTTTATCACTTTTCCCCAACTCTCTCAAGTGATGACCGATGACCCAGCAGAGAGCGAAAAGGCATAGAAAGCAAAAAACCCAGATGGCATAGTGCATCTGGGAACTTGTTGATGCCGGGGGTGGGACTTGAACCCACATGAGCGCAATGCTCACTAAGCCCTGAACCTAGCGCGTCTGCCAGTTTCGCCACCCCGGCATGACAGTGTTAGTGTACTTTCCTTCAACTAATTTGTCAAATCACGAATGTCTGAATCAAGCCACCCTCCAGACTTGAACTGGAAACCCAGCGCTTACGAAGCGCTTGCTCTGCCGATTGAGCTAGGGTGGCATATCAACACCAATGAGCCGTGCGCGACTCGAACGCGCGACACCCTGCTTAAAAGGCAGGTGCTCTACCTGGCTGAGCTAACGGCTCATCGCCCTCCGTTGGGCAAGGTACAGTATACAACAGGATAAAGTTCGTGTCAAATAGGCGAACTACTAAGGATGAAGAGAAGGCAGGGAGAAAACTTGCGACTGCCCAATTGGCCAAAGCCAATTGGGCAATGTAAGCCAAGGAACTTGTTCGCCACACCTCTTGGGAGCTAACCTTGGCGTTTTCTATCTATCAGCATATAATCATGATGAACCGTGAGGTAAGTATTAAGGCGAGGCTGGTCCGTTGACTGTATTGCAAAAGCGCTGGGAAGTTCTACCACCTGCTCCCGAAGAGCATCTAGCAAGCTGCCCAGACGTGCCACCGCTTCTCATGCAACTTCTATACAACCGTCAGATACGCACGCCCGATGAGGTAAGGTCATTTCTGGCGCGCAATTTTGCTTTGGATAACCCTTTCCTGCTGAAGGGCATGAATGAGGCTGTTACTCGTCTGCGCCAGGCAATTCGTGCTGGGGAAGCGATTGCGGTCTATGGCGACTATGATGTGGACGGTGTGGCAGCCACAGCGCTGCTGGTGCCGACATTGCGCGCCTTGGGTGCGCGGGTAATTCCTTACATACCCAATCGCATGGACGAAGGCTATGGGCTAAACATTCCAGCCTTGGAAACCTTGGCAAGTCAGGGCATCAAGCTGGTTGTGACAGTGGATTGCGGTGTGCGCTCGGTTCAGGAGGTAGCATGTGCACGCAAACGAGGCCTAGATGTGATCATCACCGATCACCATGCGCTGGGAGAAGAATTGCCTCCAGCCGTGGCCGTCATTGACCCTCGGCGTGAAGATGACCGTTATCCATTCAAACAATTCGCGGGTGTAGGGCTGGCTTTCAAACTGGCTCAGGCTCTGTTGCGTGCTGAAAACCGGGTGCCGGTTTCCAAGAGCAAAGGTGCCTTACCAGAGGAAGAAGAAATGCTAGACCTGGTCGCTTTGGGCACAGTGGCCGATCTAGCTCCCCTGATTAGTGAGAACCGCGCATTGGTGTATCGCGGATTGGAAGAACTTAGGAAAGCGCGCCGGCCAGGAATTGCGGCCATGCTGGAAGAAGCCGGGCTGCAGCCAGAGCAGGTAGATACAACCACCATCGGCTTTGTGCTCGGCCCGCGCCTGAATGCCGCAGGGCGTTTGGATACTGCCATGGCTAGTTACAAACTGCTGACTACATCTTCTATGGATGAAGCAGTTCCATTGGCTCAGCAACTCGGCGCACAGAACCGCGAGCGACAGCAACTCATGAACGACATGGTGGAAAAAGCCCGCCAAGAGGTCCTTGCCCTAGGCGATGACTTGATCTATATCTTGGCCGATCCCACTTATAGCGTGGGCATCGCTGGATTGGTGGCCAGCCGCATCACGGAAGAGTTCTACCGCCCAACGCTCGTCATCGCTGTGGGGGAGGAGCAGAGCAAAGGCTCGGCGCGCAGCATCGGCGCTTTCCACATCACAAAAGCCCTGGATGCATGTGAAGATTTGCTGGTTAAGCACGGGGGACACGCCGCCGCAGCGGGGTTCACCATCCATAACGAGAACCTGGATGCCTTTTGCGTCAAGTTGCGTGAAATCGCGGCTAATCAATTGACGCCACAGGATTTGGTACCCCCGCTCAAGATTGATGCCATTCTCCCGCTTACCCAAGCCAATGGGGAAACCTTAGCCCTTTTGGAGGAATTGCAGCCCTTTGGCGTGGGCAATCCCAGGCCAACGTTCGTCAGCTACAATGTGCAAGTCCGTGACTGCCGTCCCATTGGTACAGAACGAACAGGTTTGAAATTCAAATTGAGCGATGGTATAGCAGTGTGGGATGCTATCGCTTTTCAAGAGATTGCCTCAGAGAACCTCTCTGAGCGCATAGACATCGTCTACACATTGCAGAGCAACACTTGGAACGATCGCGAATGGATAGAACTAGTCGTGAAGGATCTGCAGCCCGCTCAAATGTAAGATCGCTCATCACCCCTTATTGTGGGATTGTTTCCACACGAATGAGGATGGGATTATGGAGAACAGCATAGGTTTACTAGGGGATATATTGGCTCTATTGGGCGCGTTTTTCCTGGGGTTCATCGCTGGCATGGTCTTTAGGCCATTACGGCGCTTTCTATCAGCGCTATGGCACACTCCTGGCCAGCTTTTCAAGGGTGCACAGAATGTGAGCACAAGGCTGCGCCAGGCTTTTCGTGCTGCATCCATATCCGCCGAAGAAGAGCAGACTCAGGCGAGTTTGAGCGGGACATTGGCAGGTATAGTCTCTGATGTGCTCACTTTCAACGTGCGGCGTGCAGAGGCCACTTTTCAGGAAGGCATGGCCGCCTTTGACCGAGGAGATTATGAACTGGCCCGACGCAAATTTGCTGAGGCTATTTTCTGGGATAGAGGGGTAGAACTAAAACCCTTGCATGTCCTGGCGCATTTGCGTCTAGGCTGGCTGGATGAAGAACGGAGAGCCTGGAGCGACGCCAAAAAGCATTACAAGCGCGCTGTGCAATTGGATGTAGACAACCTCACAGCCGCAATCCGGCTTGGCATGGTGCATTTTCGACTTGATGAGATAGGGCCAGCCATCTTCCAATTCCAGCGGGCCTTGGATCTAGATGCGACTAATCTGGACACACACTACTATTTGTATGCGATCTATCGCAAAGCCAACATGGAAGCGGAAGCGCTCGAACAGCTACGCATTATCAAGGTTGGTGAAAGCGCAGAGAGGCTGGCAGCGTTGTTTTCGCACCACGGCGAAGACCACTTCCGCCTAGCCTGTTACCCTGAAGCCCGGAATGATTATCAATTGGCACTGCAGTTTGACCCTTATTCTATCTCCTTCTATATCGCTCTGGGAGATCTCTATTATTTGGATCAACAACCCCATACAGCACTGGACACTTGGTGCCGTGGACTCTGGGTTGATTACTCCGATGCGCTTGCGGAGCGGGTGCTCATTGTTGCTGGCGAAACAGCGGATATTTGGGGCGCGATCACCCTCGTGCGCGATTGTCTTGCTCGTCACCCAAGAGATGGGAGGTATGCCTATCTCCTGTCCAGGCTACTGTGCCGTGCAGGCGAAGAAGAGGAGAGCACCGCGTGGCTAGAGAAAGCAGTGCACTTGACCCCACAGTTGCTGGCAGCACAAGAAGAGCTAGGGGGTACGTATGCTCGTGTTGGTCAAGAAGCCAAGGCCGCCTTGACTTACCATGATGGCCTGAGCGTTGCTCTTGCTCAGGAAACTGTGTACCGCTGCCAGGCATGTGGATATGTGACGAAAGAGAACCAAGCCCGTTGTTTCCAATGCAATCACTGGGGTACTTTCGAGAAAATGACCCGAGGCGAAGCAGAAATGCGCGCTTTGCCCTCACGCAACCTTCTGCAACGAGCCGGTGCAGTACGCCAGAGCCTCAGTTCGGCCTGGGATAGGATCGCCAGGCCGTTGTTGCCAGGAGATTAGAGCTTGTCCATCTATCTGATCGCCTTGACTAGCTTTATCCTGTTCCTGAGCACTCAAGTAGGCATTCCCGCCCTTCCTGCATTAGCAGCCCAATTGGACGCCAATACGCAAGCCGTGGCGGCTATTCTTTCTGCCGCATTGATGACGCTCGTGCTGCTGCAATTTTTCAGCGGCATGCTGGCGGATCGCTACGGGCGACGGCTAGTTCTGATCTGTGGAGCCTTTCTAGGAGGAATTAGTTCGCTTCTCTGCGCCCTAGTGGGGCACTGGCAATGGCTGCTCGTTTTGCGCATATTAGGAGGAATAGCAGATGCTATCGCTATGCCTGCTCTGCTCGGCCTCACCGCCGAGGTAGCCGCGGGACAACACGGCTCTTCCTTTGGCATCCTGCGCTCTAGCCAAGGGCTGTCCTTCATCGCGGCCCCAGTCATCGGCGGGCAATTATCCCGCTGGGGCTTGTGCGTACCGTTTGTGGTAGATGGGCTTTTGTCGCTGTTAATCTGTGCTGTCCTCACCATGACCATGCAGGATCACAAGCAACCGTACTATACAGGGCACAGTGTGGAACAATGGAGGCAACTCAAATCCTTGTTCACGGCTAAATCGGTATATGCTTTCTTTCTATTTGGGATGGCGAACAATTTTGCCTTTCCCATCCTTTCTTCCTTTGTACCCGCCAAAGGGCAGCTGCTTGGGCTGACACCGAGCCAGCTTAGTGTTCTGCTCGCCAGCGAAGCAATAGCCTATACCCTCGGCTCTTATCTTGCTGGCAAACTGTCTGACCGTTTGGGGCGTCGCTTCTTCGTCATCATCGCCCAGCCTTTGATTCTGCTGGCTTGCATGGGCCTAACTTGGTCGCACAGTGGACCAGGATTAGCTATTTTCTACGCTATCTTTGGCTTAGGCGCTAGCATGACCTATCTCATGAGTTCCGTAATGATGGCGGACATCACACCAAAGGACCAATGCGCTACTGTACTTGGTGCATTTGATGCAGCTATTGATCTGGTGCTCTTTATCGCTCCCTCTTTGGCGCTGGCCTTCTACGGATTCCTAGGGAGCATGGAGCTATTGCTGCTAAGCGCCGGTATCCCGGCGCTGATCGCTTGGCCCATAGCCTGGCGAGTACAAGAAACACGGCCATCGGCTGCCATAATATGGGGTGAAGGATAGAGGACGAAATGAAAAGCCAACCTGCTAACAAGTTTGCTGTCCAGTTGATTGACCGAGAAGATGACATCGCCTATATCATGAATTGCATAAGCGGAGCGGATTGCTGCGCAGTCGTGGGATTGAGCAATATGGGCAAATCCACGCTGCTGCGTTCTTTATCCCTGCCTGAAGTGCCTACACAACTGCTTGGCTCCAAGGCTGACCAATACGTATTCGTCTACGTTGACTTTAATCTTACCTCACAAGTTACGGAGCAGGGCGTCTATGAAGTTATTCTGCGCAATGTCCTGGGAACCCTTGAAGCGAGGCACGTAGATCAAGAGCTCATGTCCATTGTTCAACGCGCTTATCAGACGGTGATAGCCCCTGACAACCCATTCCGCATTCCGCTGGCCTTCGAGGACAGCCTCAAGGCCATCACTGACCATCAGCCAGGGATGCTTGTGCTTCTATTCGACGAGTTTGATGAGGTTTTCACTGCGATCGAGCCGCGCGTATTTGTGCGCTTGCGCGCGCTGAAAGATAGGTATTGGTCTCGCCTTTGCTATGTGACAGCCACATCCCGTCCCCTTTCTGAGATACGGCATGAGCGAGAAGTCGGCGAATTCTGCGAACTGTTTGCCGCTCATGTCCACTATTTGCCTCCATTGCCTGAGTCGGCTGCTCGTGTCCTGATTCAGAATTGGGCTGCACGTTCCCAGGCGCAATTTACGGCAAGCGACGCGGATTTCATAGCGGAGTGCGCTGGCGGTCATCCCTCATTGCTACAGGCGACTTGCCGTATCTTGGCTAGGGCCAAAGAGGAAGCCATTCTGAGGCCATCTGTCATGAGTTACGAACATGTGCGGGAGCAACTCGCTGGCGACACCAACATCCGCCTTGAATGCGCCAAGTTATGGAACGATTTGAGCGCGACAGAGCAAGAGGCGCTGATCGCCTTGCTCGACCGTCAGCAAATTACAGCGGGGTTGGATGCACTAACTGAAAAGGGCATCGTGCAAGCAACCGCTTCTGGTAGACGAGCGTTTTCGGACTTGTTTGCTGGCTTTGCGCGACGGCAACAGTTAGTGCGTCGTCGTGGTCCACGCGGGATACGGATTGATGTCGAATCTGGCGACATCTGGGTAGATGGCAAACTTGCGCCGTTGCTCACCGATTTGGAATACAAGTTGCTCCTGCTACTGTACGGCAACCTCGACAAGATCTGCGACAAGTACAAAATTGTCGAGTCCGTGTGGGGCGAAAGTTACATAGATGAAGTGGATGATGCCCGTATTGAGAAACTGGTGAGCCGTCTGCGCGAAAAGATCGAGCCCAACCCTGCAGAGCCGAAATACCTGCTCACCGTACGGGGCAGAAGATACAAGTTAGTCAGTCCGGAGTAAAGGCTATCGTGCACTGTGTCAAGCCTAGTGACACTTCCAATTTTCGTGGAATGTCAGCTTTCTGTCGGATAGTCGTCATGCATAGATATCCATATCATGGTACAATGAAAAGCGAAGGATTTGAACTACGCGATCTACAAAGAGAAGAACTTGTATAAACCGGGGAGGAGAACAAGATGGCATCACTACTAGACAGAGTACGCACATTGATTTCGGCTAACCTGAACTATCTGGTCAGCCAGGCGCTGAGAGCGAACAGCATGGCCGTGGTTGATGAGTACATCCGCAAAGTCGAGGACAACCTCGAAGCACTTGAGGATGCTGCGGCTACCGTGGGCGGGGAGGCCAAGACGCTTAAACGCAAGCAGGAAGAATTCGAGAAGCAAGCAGCAGAACTGGATCGTAACATTGATCTGTTTCTGAAGCAAGGCAAAGAAGATCTAGCTCAGGCGGCACAGTACCGCTACAACACCATTAAGCGGCTTGCCGACACCTACGCAGAACAGGCAAAAGCGCAAGAGACCGAATATAAGAAACTTCTCGACGCCAAACTGAAGTTGGAAGCCAAGCTCACGGAGGCTAAGCGAGAGCGCACCGAACTACAGGCCATGCTCGACCTGGCCAAGAGCAAGGAACTGACGCATCGCGTGGTCGAGGGCGTTGGCGGCATCACTACCTCCGAGGCAGGCATCGCCGAAATTCGCGAGGAAATCCAGCGCCGCCTGGACAAAGCCACGGCGCAGGGCGAGATTGACGCCAAGCGTCTGGATAACCAGATGGCCGAGGCATTGGAAAAAGATACTATTGACCGCCAACTTGCTGAGCGCAAAGCCCGACTTGGATTACAGTAAAAACAGGCAGACAGCAACATCCTCCGCTGGTTCTGCCTAAAAGAAGCGCAGAATCAAAGCTGCTTTGGCCATGCGTTCGGGTTGAACCTGCGGGAGGCCCAAATCACTGTTGCGGGTTACATAGTGAGTTATAGGAGCAAAGGCTCGCGCTGAAAACGCTGTGCATTCTCTGCCCCCATTTGAAACGCCATTCATCTCTTGCTGAAAGGAACGTGCAACTTGTCAGGGCGCGAACACGTCGCAGTTAACAAACATGTAATATAATAAGAGGAATGGCATTGCTGCTTTTGGAGAGGAAACATGAATAGAACAAGGTGGGTTTTCCTGATTATTTTGTTGCTAGCCATAGCCGTTGTGGGTGCTTCGTTCGTGGTGCAGCGTGCTGGAGGCGTCAAACCCCTAATCGAGCAGCCCCAGACGCTAGAAGTGCACATCGTTTGTGCCCTGCCTGTCGAGCCCTTTGTGCAGGAAGCTGCCCGCACATTCAATGCCGAGAACCACAAGCTGGAAGGTCATCCTATCAAAGTCACCGTAGAGCCAATGGATGGCTTGACTGCTATGGGCCGCTGGGAACGCGAGGAAATGAACCCCATCCCGACAGTCTGGATTCCGGATAGCCGCTACCTAGTGGAATTGGTAAACGCTACGTACAAGGAGAAGCTCGGCCGGGACATCTTTCTGACTGGAGGTGAATACCGTGCCCGTCCCATAGCCATTTCCCTCTTTTCCTGGGGCATCTACGCCAGCCGCGCGCAAGTTCTGCGTGCAAAATACGGCGACATTGATTGGAAAGTGATCCACGACGCTGCGACGGCCAAAGGAGGCTGGCCAGAGCTGGGTGGGCCGCCTGACTGGGGCTATTTCAAGTTAGTGGTGCCGAATCCTAGGAAGAATGTGGGTGGACTGGCAGCGATGATCGCAGCTGCAGGCGAATACTATGGCAAGACGGATATCGGCGTGGCCGATGTCACCAACCCCGACTTCCAGAAGTGGCTCAAAGAATTGATGGGAGCAGTCACGGACTTTAGCAGCCTGGGCGCTTATTCGGTAGAGAACCTGGCCCTTTTCGGCTACTCCATGGGGGATGGCGGACAATTGCTGGAAAGCGACCTGCTCGTGAACATGGCTGGCATCCTGACCCGCTGGCAAGACCCATTGGTCATTGTCTATCCGAAATATGTAACCTGGTTCGATTTCCCATTTACCATCTGGATGGGCGAGGAAACCACTGCTTTGGAGAAAAACGCAGCCCTGGAGTTCGAACGTTACCTCTTGCAGCCAGAGACGCAGAAACGAGCAGTGCAATTAGGACTGCGGCCAGCCAATCCTGAAGTGTCCGTTACCGAGTCGGATAGCCTGTTTGTCAAGTGGCAGGATCAAGGTGCAATGACTATAGTACCCCGCACTACCATGATGCGCTTCCCAGACCGGGATGTCCTGTTGACCCTACTGCGCTGGTTTGACCTGAACGTGGTTGAGCGATAGGAGGGATGGCGATGAGTCGGCGCGTCCGAAACAAGAGAGCTCGCGTCTGGATGCTCCCTGCTCTCGTTAGCACCATACTCGTTCTAGTGGGTTGTATCACGTGCTGGGCAGTGTACCAGGCTGCGCAACGGGATATCCGTGGCGAGAATACCGTTTTGTTGGAAATCGCCTACTCGCCTGAAAAACAGGATCTGTTTGAGGAGCTCGTCAAGCGTTTCAACGCACGTAGCTCACGAACTCCTTCTGGCAAACGGATCACGATCGTCGCTAACGCTATGGAACCGGAAGCCATGATCAGCGCGGCCCTAGCGGGGCGTTTCCAGGCCTTGTGCCCGGATTCATCCATCTGGCTGACGCAGTTGGATCTAGAGTGGCAGGCACAGCAAGGGGCAGCGGTCTCCATTATCGGAGAGATGACTCGCTTTGCAGTCAGCCCAGTGGTCATTGCACTGTGGGCAGATACCGCGCACTCGCTAGGCTATCCCGACAAGGCTATTGGTTGGTCGGACCTGCTCGATGCTGCTCGTACCAACCCAAACTTCAAGTGGAGCCATCCCTCGACCTCGTCAGCAAGCGGGCTATTGGCCACACTGGCCACATTCTATGCCGGCGCGAACAAGACCCGTGGGCTGACGATAGAGGATGTTACCGCTGAGAGCACTCTAGCCTATGTAACTGCGCTGGAGAAAACCGTGCGCTACTACGGTGAAGGGGAACAAGCAGTCATCCAGCAGGTGTTAGAAAGGGGCCGATCTTATCTAGATGCCTTTATTGTCCAAGAGCAACTACTAATCCAATTCAACCAAAAGAGCAAAGAAAAGTTGGTGGCCATCTACCCTGTAGAAGGCACCATGTGGGCGGATCATCCGCTGGTCTTTCTGGAACGCCCAGAAGCGACCACGGAACAACGGCTGGCCTATCGCAGTTTCAGGGACTTTCTATTATCATCAGATGCACAGAATCTGGTTCTGGCGCATGGTTACCGGCCCACAGATTTAAGCATTGCGCTTGATTCCCCCACTTCACCCATTAAGGCCGAGAATGGCGTGGATCATGCCCAGCCGAAAACTACGCTGCAGATTCCTGGTACATCGGTAATCGAGGTCGTGCGGAATGTCTGGCAATATACCAAGCGCAAAACAAACGTCTACTTGGTGGCCGATGTCTCTGGCAGCATGCAGGGCGAAAAGTTGGAGCAAGCTAGGGAGGCATTTTTGACCTTTCTCAGCCTCATTAAGGGGGATCAAGAACGCGTTGGGTTGATTGTGTTTTCTTCAGAGGTGTCGGAAGTGGTACTGCTGGCCGAGTTGGCCACCAACCGTCAGGTGCTGTATTCCACGATCGCTGCTCTGAGCGCCGGGGGAGATACAGCGCTCCTAGATGCAATCAACCTAGCCTATGACAAACTGCAGCAAAGACAAGACAGCGAACGAATCAATGCCATTGTTGTCATGACTGATGGCAAGGAGAATAATTCGCAAATTTCCTTGCGCGATCTCACCGCAAAACTGCGCCAGGGCAACGAGACTGGCCTACCTATCGTGGTCTTTTGCGTTGCTTATGGCAACGATGCAGATATGAACACACTGGAAAAGATCTCCGCGACCACTGGAGGGCAGACGCGCCGTGGTACCCCAGAGACCATTCGTGAATTATACAAGTTGCTCTCAACTTATTTTTAAGGGGAAGAGATTAACGAAGTTTCGCTTTTGATGAGGAGGAGCCTGGCATGGCCAAAGGAAACGAATTAAAACAGCGCGCAACCAGGGCGATCATCGCTCATGCTTTCTTTCGCCTGGAGAGCGCCTTGACCATTGCGTTGACCATTATCCTAGTTGCTCTCTTTCCCAAGCCTTTTCCCTGGTGGCAGTGGTGGTATTGGTTGATTCTGGGACTGGTTGGCGAAGGTCTGGTCATCTATACCAGCATTACGGATGAGATGACTACACGTAAAGTTATAGCCGATATGCTACGTCAGGAGTTCAATCCTGCGGAAATCCGCTCGAAGGATTACCGCCAACGGGTCGAAAAGGCTCTCGAATACCGCCAACGAATCGAGGAGCATGTACGCAATGCGACAGCGGGCGTCTTGCGCGATCACTTGCTGGATACAACCACAGGGATCGCAGACTGGGTAGCCAACGTCTTTGGCCTGGCGAAACGCCTAGACCGTTACAGCAATGATGAGATGTTGCTTCAGGACCGCCGCAACCTACCGCGTGAAATAGCAGAGCTACAAGCCCGACTGCAGCGCGAGGATGACGAAGCTGTCCGTCAGGAATTACAGCAGGCGATTGCTGGCAAGCAAGAGCAGCTCATGAATCTGGAGAAACTACAGAACATGATGGAGAAAGCGCAGTACCAACTCGAGACCACTTTAACTGCTTTGGGTACGGTTTATTCACAATTATTGCTCATCGGATCCAAAGATATCGATTCCGGACGCGCACAAAGGCTGCGGGAGAGCATTGCGGATCAGATTGCTGCGTTGCAAGCGTTGCAGGAAACGCTGGATGAGGTCTACGGCTCCTCTTCTCCGAAATAACATAATATACATCTAACGCAATTGGCGCAGGAGGTCTGTGATACGTGAAAGTGAGCATGTTCGCACGTATAAAGACAAAACAAGACATAATAATATTGCTATTGCTTGGCTTGTTCGGCCTTGTTAGCTGCGCGACACCGCCCCAGCCGAAAGGGGAGGTCATTGTCTACGTCGCTGCGCCACTCTCTGGATGGCAGGCCGATGGCGGCCAGACCGTTGTGGGTGGCGTGCGCCTGATGGCAGAACAGATCAATTCCTCTGGAGGACTGCTCGGCCACAAGGTTAAGGTGGTGGCCATAGATGATGAAGCAGATTCAGAGGTAGCGGTGCAAGTAGCTGAGCAAATCCGAGCCGCTGTGCAGCGGGGCGAAAAAGTCATTGGCATCGTAGGCCATTACAACAGTGGACAAACCTTAGCGGCAATGGAAATCTACAAGGATTTGCCGCTGGTCGTGGTTACTCCCACGGCCAGTGACGTCAGCATCACCCGGCGTGGCTATACGAATTTCTTTCGCGTGAATGCCACCGATGCAGCACAAGGGCCTGCTGATGCCCGATTCCTAGTTGAAAAACTGGGGGCAAAGCGCATCGCCGTGGTGCACGCCAACAACGAATACGGACGTGGATTGCGTGATGAGTTTACCACTGCATTGAGAGGATTGGGTGTGGAACCCGCTGCAGTCATCGAAATTCCAGAAGCTGCTCCAACCCAGATGAAGGCCGTGGAACAAATCAAAGCGCTGCAACCAGATGCCATTTTCCTCGCTGGCTACGAGACAGAAGGCTATGTACTTCTGCCCGAACTACGCGAAGCGGGCGTGAACGCGCCCTTCATGGCCAGTGATGGCTGCTTCCTTTACGAATTCATTGACGGCGCTGGACTCGCTGCTGAGGGTGCGTATGTAAGTGGCATCACCCCTGACCCCAAACTGGTTGCCGACAAGAAGTGGTGGACTGACTACCAAAAACTGGAAGCACGAAACCCGGGCACCTACAGCATCGCCGGTTACAGCGCGCTGGACGTCATCAGTGCGGGGGTCAAGAAAGCAGGCACATTCGAAGCGCGTAAAGTAGCGGAGGCCATCCGCAACCTGGATTTCCAGAGCCTGGTTGGTCACATCCGCTACGATGCGGCAGGAGACCTGACAGAGCAACGCATCTACATTTTCCAAGTGAAAAACGGGGACTTTGTCCAGATCCAATAACCAATGGCTAAACAACTAATGACTAAATGACTAATGACTAAATGACCAACAGGAGGAATGAAATTGGGTGAAACAGGAGGTCCAAGAATTGCTTTTCGTATAGGCCCTATTGCCATTGCTTGGTACGGCATCTTGATCGTGGTCAGTGCTATGGCAGCGGCACTCCTGGCGGAGCGCGAAGCCAAACGCCGCGGAGAGAATCCAGAGCACGTCTGGAACGCGCTCCTACTGTGCCTGATCCTGGGCATGATCGGGGCTCGCTTGTACCACGTCATCTCCAGTTTGGATTATTACCGCCAATATCCCGTGGAGATCTTTAATACACGCCATGGCGGGTTAGCCATCTATGGGGCGGTGGCTGGTGGCGCCCTGGCTGTTTGGATCTATACCCGCCGCTACCACCTCAACTTTGGCCGCTGGGCGGATATTGCAACGCCTGGCTTGTTCCTCGCCCAAGCCATTGCTCGTTGGGGCAACTATCTCAACCAGGAACTGTATGGCTATCCAACTACATTGCCATGGGGTATTACCATTGATGCGGCACACCGTATACCGCCATTCACTGATCTCACGAAATACCCCTTATCTACGCGTTTTCATCCCACTTTTCTCTACGAGTCGCTGGGCAATCTAGTGAACTTTGCCATCGTTATGTACATCTCGCGGCGCTTTGACGAACGATTGCAGGATGGCGATTTGATCCTTTTGTACGGGATCTTGTACCCGCTCTTGAGGTTCTTCATCGAATTCCAACGCCCCGATGCTTGGAAGATCGCCGGTGTGGCCACCGCACAGTGGATTGCGATCGCATCGATCATCTTGTGTAGCGGCCTGCTGATTTGCCGTCACCGTTCTCGACGCACTGGAACAGACAAAGCAGGTGAAAATTCTTAAAGGTTACGAGAATTCCCGTACTTTTCCTGTAACCGAGCCGAAGAGAGCCAGACTTCCCAGCGTTCCATCTTCAGCAGTTCCTTGTAGATAAGGCTGGCTGGATTAAACGCCCAAGCGAGCATCCACCAGTAAAAGTTTTCCCAGAAATCCACGAACTTGCGTAGAAGGTTCGATTGGCTTTCTGACCGCACCACATCAAACCCCAGTCTGCGGAAAAGGTTCGGTAAGCCCATGCCTTTAGGCAGGAAGGAAGATTCACCACGCCAGGCACGAATGCGGCTTAGTTCCGGATGCATGGCTGTATACTGGGCCAACGCTCGGAAAGAACGCACCAAGAGGGAATAAGCCCGCACGCCCCAGGCAAAGTCAGGACCACTCCTAGGCATACTTGGGATGTGTTCGTTCCATAGATGTAGTTCACCAATGATCTCGCCTTTGGTCACTCTCGTACCATCGGAAAGGACGATATCTTGATTGCTCTTGGTCAAGGCAATGCGTATCAGGCACCACCTATCATCGGTAAACTCTTGCACATGGTTCACACGCCGGAGCACCGCGTCAATGCCTTGGATGAAGGCTCGCGGTAGCGCGGTGAGGAGGCGCTCCCATAAGGAAAACTGGTTTTCCTCCCTCTTTGAGGCAGGCATGGTATCATTGCCCAAGAGACACGAGCACAATGCCTGTCGCGATCAGACCCGCCCCGCTCCAGCTTGTCCTGCTGATTGATTCATGGAAAATCAGCCGTGCCCCAATAACCTGCACCAGGACAAAGCCCAAGCCCATGCTGATGGCAGTGGCATGATGCAAGGGGATGAACTTGAGCAGCGCAGTAAGGCTGAGCACGCTGACAAATCCGAGCACATTGCCGATGATTTGCCAGCGCAGGAAGCCTTTCCAATCAGAACTGTTGGAGGATATCGCGGACCATTTGAAGCTGACCTGGCTGAAGAGGATGCACAAAAGATTGAGCACAATAAGTGCGACAATCAAGACCGTTTTCATACGATTCTCCTTATGATGGCAAATGACACTGTCTGATGCGGATGAAGTATAAGTCCGAATTTGCGCCAGGTCAATTAGTTCGTAGCAAACAGGACTTACCACGTATCCAATCGCCAACAAGGAATGAGCCACGAGTGAGCTGCGCCGTGTATTCGTTTATCGGCGCGAACGCTGCGCGTCCGCGTTAACTGAACAGTTATGGGAATGCTCCCATTTGCCCTTCTGCACTTCTGCATCTAAAATAAATGCGTTCCTCATCAACACAAACAAGGAGAACAACAATGATGTTGGTCGTTACATCGCACAATGGCCAGCCGGGTATCGAGAAGGCAATGCAAGTGCTACGCGAAGGAGGCACAGCGCTCGATGCTGTTGAAGCAGGCATCCGGCTGGTGGAACTCAATGAGCAGGATGAAGGAGTTGGTGTGGGTGGTCTGCCCAACGTACTGGGACAAGTAGAACTGGATGCCAGCATCATGGACGGGCGCACACTGGCAGCAGGTGCTGTGGGGGCCATGCAAGGGTATGCTCATCCTATCTCCATTGCCCGCCGTGTCATGGAACTGACGCCACATGTCATCCTGGTGGGGGAAGGCGCAAACCGCTTTGCCGCTGAGCTGGGCTTTTCTCGTTGCAATCTGCCCATAGAGCGAGCGCGGAACAAGTGGCAGGAGCGCTTGCGTGAACTGATTCCCGATACTGAGATCGATGCCCTGCCAGACCGGAAGGAACTGCTTCCCTTGGTCAAGGATCTCATCAACAGCCGGCTCCGCCAAGGTACGGTCAATTTCATCGCCCGCGACCAGCAGGGGAACATCGCTTGCGGCGTTAGCACCAGTGGCTGGCCCTGGAAATACCCAGGCCGTTTGGGCGATTCGCCGATCATCGGAGCGGGCAACTACGCCGACAACCGCTACGGGGCAGCAGCATGCACCCACCACGGAGAGTCCGCTATTCGCGCTGGCACAGCCCGCAGCATCGTATTGTACATGAAGATAGGCATGAGCGTTGAGGAAGCCTGTCATGAGGCAATGCGTGACTTGCAGCCCATCCTGGCATCCAGTGGCGGCACCATGAGCATCGTCGCCATGGATCGCAATAGCCACCCCTTTGGCATTACGACCAAGTCCGCCGGGGAGCACTACCTGGTCATGTGGGAGGATTCCCGCGCGCCGGAAGTGCGAGAAGCGGTTGTTTATCGCGGCTAATGGAGGTTTGAAAGATGGAGGTAACGGTTGGAAAATCCAAACTGGAGTTGGTGCAGGGCGACATTACGCAGCAGGATACCGAAGCAATTGTCAATGCGGCAAACCCAAGCCTTTTAGGCGGGGGCGGCGTGGATGGAGCCATACACCGTGCTGGGGGACCACAGATCCTCGAAGAATGCCGCGAAATCGGCGGTTGCCCGCCTGGTGAAGCGCGCATCACCAGCGGAGGCAAACTGAAGGCCAAGTACGTCATCCATGCCGTGGGCCCCATCTACCGCGGTGGAACGCAAGGGGAGGCAGAGACCCTGGCTAGTGCTTACCGTTACAGCCTGGAACTGGCTTCCAAGCACGGCATCAAGAGCGTGGCATTCCCATCCATCAGCACCGGCGCCTATGGCTACCCCATCGAACTGGCGGCACCAATTGCGCTGCGGACGGTGATGGAATACCTGCAGTCCCATCCTGAAATCGAGTTAGTACGCTTCGTCCTGTTCGGTAGCTCGGCTTATGAGGCGTACGCGCGAGCACTGAAGGAATTGGTTTAGAAACGAACTGTACAGGCTGTATACTGGTGTGACTTTAACACGGAGGAGAAAAGACCATGGCTATCCTTCACATGCAAACAGAGGAAATCCGCAACCTTGCTGCCAAAATGCGCCACACAGCTAAAATGGCTGAAGGAGAGTTGTTCTCCTTGCACCGTGCTCTGGATGCATTGTCATGTGCTTGGCAAGGCGGAGGACACGCCAAATTCCAGGCAGAAGCTGAACACCTGGCAACCAAGTTGAGTGAGCAAATCACCACCTTATTTGAACTGTCCATCCACCTCGAGCACGAAGTCGCCGAGTGGGAAGAGACTGATCAACGTGGCGCACGCTATTGGACAGCAAGCAGAACCGCTATGCCGTTTAAGCAGACACCTCTGATCACTGGTGGAGTAAGCGGGCTATTCCTTTCCACTGCCTTCCTTTCTAGCGGCTTTTCCCCGCCACTTATCTTGGCTGAACTTCCCTGGAGCCGACTTCTCCCTCCATGGCTGCGGACATGGTTGGAGAAGCTTTTTCCATCCCAGGAAATCCACACGCCTATCGCTGAAGAGACTCCTCCAAGCCTTCCTAAGAGTTCATTTCGCGAGCTCATCACAGAAAAACCTGACCAACCCACAAGCAACGAGCCCTCGGCCTCTGTTTCAGCACAACCTGCATCATCTACATCCAAATACGAAATCTATCACGAGGTTCCTGTCCACTCACAAGGTAGCCTCTACGGTAATGCTGCCTGTGCGCCTGCTTCGGTTAGTATGGTGCTAGATTATTTCCATGCTATAGATCCCTCTCATAAGACTGTTTCACCGGACGAACTTATTAAGATGCTCGATCCTGGTGATGGAATACCTGGCAAAGGAATTTCCCTTTCTAAAGTGACCGATGAGCTGCAACAGCTAGGCTACCAAATCCCTATTAGCAAGGTAAATGCCTCACTGAAGGAATTGAGAACAGCGCTCCAAGATGGTCCAGTTATCATTGCAGCTGGCGTCAATCTAGTGGGGGGAAAAGAACGAGCTCTTAAAGGGGCAGGAAATACTATGCATTCTATGGTTGTTAAGGGTATGGCCCAGGAAGGACAACTAGTGGTAAATGACCCCTGGAGTGGCAAGGAGGTACAGATAGATCCAGATACCTTTGAGGAGATGTGGGAAAAAGGGATGAACTCTATGTATGTTATTCGGCCATAAGGGGGCATGATGGAGAAAACTGAAGAGTTCAGTTTGGAAATAAGCAAGGGTGCATTGTTTTGGTTAATGCAAGCTCTGGGCAAAGTGGACGTAGTTTTGCCTGGAAATCCCTTTTGTTCCCTTACACCCGCTGAGCTGAATGTGTGCCTGGATCAGGGCAGAATGGAACTGATACAGCACGGCCTAATTCGTCCAACAGCGAGCATTGGCGTGGAGATAGATCGTTTTATCGCATCGCTTGTGGAATGGCTAAGCGCTCCGGAAAGGCTTGTCTTAATTCAAGTCCTACGTTCTCAGGCTGAGGCACGCACAGCCGGGCTGTATTCTCGCGCTGAGAAAAGCCTTTTGCTCGAATTCGTGAATGATTGCTATCACCTGCTCCTATTTCAAGAAGATGAAAGTCTGTGGACGCATTGTCGGAATCTTTTCGGGGTTCCTATCACCATCGAACCAAACCCTGGGCCAACTCTGCGCCTACCGGAGCCAATTCCTATTCTAAGCTTGTTCTGGCGTGATTCCCAGGCAGCTCATCGTGCTTTGCAAGTTTGCGGACTGCCTCCCAGCGAGATCTCAGTTGCACTGGATTGCCTACGAGATTGGAAAAGCTTGACTCAACTGACCTTTTTTAGGGCCCAAAAGGGAGAGCTTCGCTTAGTTGGTATGCGTTTCTTGGCCTCTAATGGTGCCCATTTATGGAGCACTACATTAGGAAAGACAGGGACAAAGGAATTTCTCTTTGCTCCAGTTGTGCACTGGCAGTAACTGGATTTTGTCGAAGAAAGGCGCTATTAACGACAGAGAAATTTCAACCGCACCCCGCTGCGACCAAGGGCAATCTCATCCCCATCTTTCAAAAGATACGGCTGGTTGGGTATCAGGTATTCCTCGTTCAGCCATGTACCGTTCGTGCTCCCTAAATCGGTCAGAAGACAGATTTCCCCTTTACAGGTGATGGAAGCGTGACGGCGCGAGATTATTGGCGGCCTTTTATCCAATAGGCTGAGATCTATATCTACCTCAATACCGCGCTTGGGATCACGGCGACCAATGATAGTAGTAATCTTTCTGAGTGAGTATGTCTGGCCACTCTTAACAACTAGCAGCGTTTTAGGTGAAGGACCCGGTATAGGACGTATTTCCGAGCCTCGTACCAGGGATAAGACAGCCCCATGAAAAACGGCAATTTCACCCAATGCCAGGTTTTCCGGTAAGCGTTGTGGGCCCTTTTTACCTTGTATGCTAAGCACATAATGCTCGTGAGGTGGAGCCAGATGTAAGGCCTCGGCAAGTGCATTGGCTAGCAAACCAACTGGTACCTCCAATGGTAAAGCAAGGTCCTTGCGCCCATCTGGCGCATAAGTAACGGTAACTTTCACATAAGCCATACTTGTCGCACTCGATGATTCTTCTCGTATCCCTCTCAATACATAAAAGGTTCATAAGAATTGAAAGCGCTAGCATAAATGCCATAATGTTTGCAAGATTATTCCAGCATTGATCGCGCTCTTCCCAGCGATCAGCTTGTCACAAAAGAGTCAAGGCTAGAGCATCTAATTCTTCGATCCTAGCGCCTAATCGCCATAAAAGCGCTTGCATTCCCATGAGAAATAGCTCTGCCGTTCTTCCCTGCCAGGCCATCTCTAAATAAGCTCAGGCAATACGCGAACTCTCCACTTGTAGTCTATCTGCAGAGCCTTGTGCTCCACAGCCTGAGCAGTCAGGCGCAGCTCATGTGGTTCAACATGAATGGAAAGCACCAACAGACGCCGTTATTGTGCATCGTGCCTCTGGAGAAAATCCTGGAATACTTTTCGAAAAGCATCCAAGCTCCCGATCGCAATTTGCCCTATGGCCGCATCATTAACCTCTTCAAAGGCAAAAATCCAAGTCGTCTTTTCACCAGTTATGAATAGAATACCAGGACCGGCCTGGGCAGGATCGAGATTCGCTATGTTTTCTGGAGAAGCATCAACAAAAACAATGCTGCCCCTTTTCAGAGAACGTGTACCATCCATGGCCAGCTCAGAAGCAATAAGGGCGCTGATGCCATCGGAGACAAGTGCTCGCTGGGCTTCTTTCATTGAAAAGCTTTGCAATTCCGCTAACCGAGCGAGAGTAATCCTTTGTTCTTTGTTTTGAATCTCCTGAACCAGGGACACTGGCATTTCTTTCCATGGCAATAGCCATTCCTCGATCAGAGGGCAAAGCGATCCTTCATCGTCATGCCAAAGAAGATGGACTACGCCTTGCTCTACTCGATGAGCTGTGAATTTGTGGTTGGTTCCTAGATGGATATTCGTGATAGTCGGCAGCCCTTCGCTATCCATAATCATTACTTGAATTACGCGATAGTAACGAAGCAAAGGATAGAGAAGCCATTCAATCTCTGGGCTCAGCTTAACGGTCGCCTCAGGGGTAATCGTTACCATTTTGCGCGCTAGCAAAGAATGACTGGCTGAAGTCAACCGCTCCTGGATTTCGGATTCCGTTAGTTGACCATATGTTTCAGACAGGATCGCTCTGCCCTGGGCTGGGCTGTTAACCAGCGAGAAACACAAAGCAAGCTCATCAACAGATAACGATAAGTGAATGCATTGTTGTGTCATCTCAACCCTCTCAGATAGTAGATGGAGCTAACGCGCGGATGTAGCCGCTGAAAACCTGATCCGCTTTCTGACGCGCAGATTGGACCACATACTGACCAAAATTCAGGGTTTTGTCAATCGCGCGCACCCCTTGTTCAATCAATGCTTCCCTCGTTGTAACATGTGATTCAAACCACCGCGATAAACCGGGTTCGATATAATCCCACAATACCGGACCAGCTACCCACGTTAGAAGGATAAGACCGCCAGTGACTGGATTCGAAAATGACGCTGCCATTATCAATTTACTAGCTCCGAAAAGCAATAAACTACTTGCACTTTTCAGTACAGCATCAACCAAAGCAGCAGAGACAAATCGTTTAGATAGCCCATACTCTCTAAAATCGCTAATGAGTTGGGGGGTGACCTCAACGGCCAGATTCATTAGGAACATTTTCTTGGCCAGTGTAGAGGGCTTAATGATATTCAGTGTTTCTTCCAAACCAATAAATGCTCGCAATTTTCTTCCCCCAAAGATCTCTCTAAGTAGTGGGGGAGCACTGATTATAATGCTGTTTGGTCGCAGGACCGATGTTCTCATCATAGCCGCAAACGAAGCAGCCACGCCGATTTTGGTAGCATCTTTCAGGATGTGAAGCCAATTATCTTCCCAATAGGTTTTGAATGAATTGTCACGGTCCACCTGCTCCCATTCGTTTACCTCTCTGATGACGCGCAATCCCAACTGATCCAGTTCTTGAATGTGCGCATTCATCTGGCGGATCAACCCATTAAATTGTGCCACAAAGTTCTCCGACCTGCCACCTTGCCAAGCGCCTCTTAGAATCCTGCCGTGGTAACTAAGCCTGTCCACAATGGCCGAAAGATCCGTGGCAAAATGCAACAGACACTCCGCCCCCTCTTTGACGATCTCGGTCTCCATGTGAATTACGCCCATATCTGCCTCCTTGAGTCACCAATAACTATTTCGGGCACTCCCCTGTTAACGGTGTTTGCACCAATTGCGCCTTACCCTTGCTCACAAAAAAACCTCGCCCGCACGGTAAATCCATCTTGCGATATTCCCACGAAACCTGCGCGCCAAGCCAATCCAAATCATTGCTGTCTTTCGAGAACACTACTCCGGTGCGGCTCTGGCGTAAAAGGCGGATTAACGCATTGCCCATTTGCAACCGAAGTTCTTCTACCAAACCTGCTGCAACGAGGTAAACTTCATTGGTTTTTTCAATAGCCGTGGTTAGGGTATTGAGTGCAGCGGCAGCTCTTTCACGACCTGACTGGAAGAAAGATCCCAGATCATCCAGCAATAATAGCAAACGCTTTCCGCTTGCTGCAGGCTGGCCTTGATTCAGACGTCCATTTAATTCTTCCAGCGCTTTGACGCTTTCTTCGATAGTGCTAAAAAGCTTGGCTTGATTTATGTTTACTAAGTTGGCCAGACTGCGGCGCGGCGAAAAAATCCATACCTCCCATCCATTGGCATCAGCATGGAGTACGCTCCGTGCCATACAGGCCAGAAAGTTGCTCTTGCCACTTTCCCGCGGCCCAAGAATCAGCCATTGAGGAATTTCCTCCAGCAAGTTTGGTGTAATTAGTCGCAAGTCTTCGTAGGCTAGTCCGACAGCAATGGGAATCACGTTCCCAGGGATGGGTTTCACTGCATCAAGAAGCGAGGCCAGAGAAATGCAGGAAGGCAATGCTCTTATCTCGTGAGGGAGAGCACCGCGCCAGGTCTTACGCATAAGCTGCACGAGGTTCTTCATATCACACGGCGGCTGCGCTACCTGGCATTCCCTCACTCCGCGATCTATCCAGTAACCTCGTCCCTGAACAGGTTTAGGCAGAGGTGTCAATGGCTGATTAACTACATCCAGGTACTCATTACGGCTTGTCAGTTGCAATACCAAGCGGCGAGCAATGTTGCCTGAGATGGAACGGCTTAGCTCCGTACCACGATTGCTGGTGATGATGACATGGATTCCGACTGCTTTACCGCTGCGCACGTAACTGGCCACCTGTTCTGCCTCATCCGGATAGTTCGCCCGTAATTCAGCAAAGTCATTGACCACCAAGAAAATACTGGGGAAAGCTCCGTCAACCTTTTGTCCTCCTAAATGGATTCGACGTTGTTCCATCTCCTTATCCAGATAGGCGAGCAAACGTTGCAAGCGCTCTTTCTCCTCCAGACGAAGTACTGCGCCAGTGTGTGGCAGATCTACTAAAGAGAGCAATGTACCAGCCCCGTATTCAAGGATGTAAAATTGTACTTCTTCAGGGGTATGTGTATATGCCAATGACAACAGCAAGGTAATCAGGCTCATTGCCTTGCCGCTGCCGGGGCTACCTACGATCCAGAGATGCCCATCCTGCTCTTCAAAATTTACCATCAGAATTTCCTGGCGGGATTCATCGAGCAAATCCACATATCCTAGCGGAACGAGCAATTTACTGGATATTTGTGAGTCACCCTGCCATCTGCCATCTTCGAAGCGCAAGGGCAAAGAAGAATCCTCCAGCATTTCCTCAAAGCGGATGTGTTCTTCCAAGGGTGGTAGGTAAATTCGTCGCGCCGGCACCAATCCCAGGTCTTGCTCAGCCTGCTTCATCCAATCAATCAAGGTTTCCAGCTCGGACTTGCGCGCAGAGGTCTGTTCACTGCGGTCTTCTTGTGGAATATTGGTGCTATACTTGTACAACGTTTTCCAAGAGCCATCTGCCTCAATGGTGTAGATTGTAAAAGATCCAACGCCATCCGCGTCAGGGGAGAGAGTCGCTTCATCCGAACGTGCTCCTTGGAACTCGTAGACTTCCTCTTTAACCCGTACATAACCGCGTCCTGGGCGAGTACTGGGTGAACGCAGCCTGTCCACAATGCGCATCTCGTCACGCTCGGCCACCGGCAAGACAATGCGCCAGCCAATGTTAGAGAGCAAAGTGTCTACGGCATGAGTCACTCTTTGATTGGCTAAAATGAGATAGACTCCCAATGCTCGACCTTGTTGAGCCAATGACTGCAACACTCTTTGCAAATCGGGTAAGAGTTCAATGCCTTTGGCAAACTCGTCCAATACCAACAGGAGATGTGGTAGAGGATCTCCCGGAAAACGTTTATTGTAATCCCAAATATCTGAAATGCGTATCCCAGTGCACTTGCCCGCTTCGTCAAAGGCCTGTTTACGTCGCCGAATTTCGCTATCGACTGCGATCAGAGCCCGGGTCGCTAGCTCAGGGGTAAGATCTGTTACCAAGCCAACGACGTGAGGCAATTTCTCCAGTTTACTCAATTCCGAGGCGCCTGCTTTAAAATCCATCAGCATAAAGTTCAGCCAGCGCGGCGAATAACGATAGGCTGCTGACAGAATCAGTGTTTGCAAGAAAACACTTTTGCCGCTGCCCGTAGTGCCAATCAACACCGAATGGAATGCTTGATAACCGCCCAGCCCCTCTGGACGTAGATCAATAATCATTGGCTCCAGTCCCTCATGCCCGACACGCACGCCCACTGGCAACTGAAGCATGTCCGCTGGCGAAAGCTCTGCCATCCAATTTTGCTTCAATGCTTCTAGTGAAAACGTTCCCAAGACTTGCGAGATGCGAATGCTATCCGGCAGGGTGCATACACTTTGTCCAGTGCTCACCTTTAGTGGCGCCAAGCTACGGGCGATACATTCACAATCCTCGAGCGAAGCGGTCTCGTACATCCCTTCACATGTTGTAAGACTTTCTTTGTCCGCTCGAGATGAAAGGTAGTGGAAATTGTGCTCTCTCAGGACGTCTAGCCGAGCGCGGCACTCACGTGGCCAACCTTGCCCGCCGATAAAAAGCAGGTAAATCCCTGCTTCTTTTCCTCGCGCGGCCAAGTTCGCAATATCCGGATGTTGGCGAATGCGCCCTGAATCGTCTAACAGCACTATGATCGCTGCCGGCTGCCTCTCTTCTTTCATTACATTAGACGTGGTATCTGTAGTTGGAAAACGGGTACGATATTGCTCCCTCAACCATTCTAGGCAAGCTTGAGCTTGGTCCATAGTGAAGGCCAGGCGGCAAACGCCTTCTTCGGCATGAATCGCGCTGGTGTGTGGCGCCCACTTGAGCCATTCCCATCGTTCTCTTCCCTCAGGTAAATCAGTCATAACGACCAACTGTACATCTTCTGGTGAGTGGTGCACTAGCACATCCAGTACAAGGCGGCGCGCCACACCATAAACCGCTGAGGAAGGTTTCCCAGCTATTGCCAGGCTGCCTACCTGCTGCAGAGGCAATAGAACAGGCAAATGGGGCAACTTTTGATAAGATCGAGAAAGCTCCCATGCAAGTGATGTCAAAGGATTATTTGAGTCAGCCGTACGCGGTGGTGAAACACTGAAAGATGGTTTGCTGTCGCCGGTGCCTATGCGCAGGGCAAGAAAATCCTCGTCATCAGCACGCCGCCACCATAAATGCTTATTGCGATCGAGAACAATGGATACCATCTTGGAAACAGTGGGGTACTCTTTTTCCAGTTGCGCACGCTGGTTTTCAGCCAAAGAGTCCAGATGACGGCGCATCTTCGCTAGCTTTTTGCGGTAGGACGCTTCATATTCTGCCCATGCACGCCGGTAGGTTCGTTTTTGTACTGCGTAACTCAATATATTCGCAAGGGGAAACGCCATGCTCATGATGAGCATAGGGCCCATCATGGTCCAATTATTGGAGAGCAACGAAATCACTGCGGTTCCAATCACGAGCATAATCGGGGGCAGAATAGTAGTAAATGGGTTCGAGAGAGAAGGTGGGGAAGGAGGGATCTCCGGTGCGGGTAGTTCGACATTATCTAACGGCAAACATAGTGGTTCCCGCATGGCAGGCATAAAAAACCAATGCCCGCCTTGCCCATATTGGACCACCTCTTGAGGTTGGGCGGGGGCTTGGCCTCCAACCATATGCGAAATATACTCTCCTTTCTCAGCGCTATGTTGTGCTACCGCTGAGGAGAACTAGGCTGCTTTTCTATAGCAAGCAAGTGGGTTATACCAGTTTGCTGGCCACGGTCTCCCACTCGGTAATTTCACCTTGCAACCGAGTGGAAAGCTGTTGCAGTTGATCCAACAAGTTGGTCATACTGCCCCGCCATTGGTCGTACAAGCCGAAGAATTCAGTAGCAGAGTTGCCCAACCAAGCTGGTTGCAGCCCATTGACTGTGCTGGTCATGCTTTGCACCATGCTAGAGAGTTGCTGATAAGTATTGGCCATAGTGTTCTGTGTGCTACGGGCAACCTCTACTTCCATATGAAGCGTAGCCATCTTGCGCCTCCTATAAAATGGGATTTTTAAAACCTCGTATGAAATTATACTAACCTATTTCCAAATTGTCAAATTTTCGTAACTGTGTAACTGTTCAGATTTGAGGTAAGAAATTTCAGTTTCGAGGTTAAGGGCCTTGAGCAAGCATACTGAAGCACTGCGTAAGGGGATTGAGCCCACGTGCTTTCCACGTCTCAAAGAGACTGGCCAGGGCCAACGTGATCCTGCTACCGCGGCTACTCCGCGTACCCCCGCTGATCTTGCGCGCTACCACCAGCGGACGAAGGCTCCGTTCGGCCAGATTGTTGTCCGCACTCAG